>JAZRRV010000070.1:0-14467 GCA_045651085.1 Acutalibacteraceae bacterium | reverse complement strand
TTTCCTCCATACGGCCGGAAACTTCCTCGTTACTGTGGAGCAGGGCTTCCCATTCCTCCGTCAGCGCTACTTGGCACCGTTCCGACTCGGCAATGCTTTCCTGCTTGGCGGCAATCGTCGCCTCGTGCTCGGTCACCACCGCTTCCAGTTGCAGCCGGCCCTGCACCGCCTGTTCGCTTTCACTCTCCATACGAGCAATGTTTTCTTCGTTATGCTCACGGTCGTTGCGCACCAAATCGGCATTGCCGTCGCAACGCATTGCCTCTTCCTCGCGTTGTGCTATCTCCCCGCGCAAAACTTCCAGTTCCGCCTCCAACGTACGGGCGGATTCCACCAGCAATTCCAATTCGTGCTCGGTGTTATCCATAGACGTTCCGGCATTGTCGTACTGTGTGCGCGCCAATTCTAAGCGGGAATCCAAATCGCGCAGCGTATCGCGTGAACAATCAATGGTGTGCAACCACACCCCAATTTCCAAGCCCTTTTTCTCCTGCGCATATTCCAAATACTTTTTGGCTTTTTCGGATTGGATTTTGAGCGGCCCAACGCGTTCCTCCAGCTCCTTCAAAATATCGCGCAGGCGCAACAAGTTTTCCTCTGCCGCTTTCAAACGACGCTCTGCCTCGTTTTTACGGTAACGGTATTTGGCAATGCCCGCCGCCTCCTCAAAAATTTCGCGGCGTTCCTCCGAACGGGAGGATACGATATTGTCAATGCGCCCTTGACCGATAATGGAGTATCCGTCGCGACCCAAACCGGTATCCATAAACAACAACTGCACGTCGCGCAGACGCACGGTGGCGTTGTTCAGTAAATATTCGCTCTCGCCCGAACGATAATACCGGCGGGTGACTTTTACATCGTCCGAATCAAACGCTAATACGCGGTTGCGGTTATCAATCGTCAGCGACACTTCGGCAAACCCCACCGCGCGACGCTGTGAGGTGCCGTTAAAAATAACATCTTCCATTTTGGAGCCGCGCAGTGTTTTGCTGGATTGTTCACCCAGCACCCAACGCACCGCGTCACTGATATTGGATTTGCCGCTGCCGTTAGGCCCTACCACCGCGGTAATACCACTGCCAAACGACAGCGTTGTTTTATCCGGAAAGGACTTAAAACCCTGAATTTCCAGCGATTTTAGAATCATATCTTCACGTCTCCTGTCGGGTAATTCCGTTTTAACCGTCGTATCCCATCAGTTTCAGCGCCTCACGCGCCGCTTGCTGTTCTGCCTCTTTTTTACTCTTTCCACGACCGCAACCAATCACGTTAGAATTCAAATGCACTTCCATGACAAACATCTTGTGATGGTCTGGCCCGCTTTCACCTGCCAACACGTATTCCACGTGTTCCTCGGGGTTTTGTTGTACAATTTCCTGTAACAACGTTTTGTAATCCTTAAACTGCGGCTGGCGGCAGTTGTTTAATTCCTCTTTCAAAAACGGCACAATAAACGCCTGTGCCGGTTCCAAGCCGCCGTCCAGGTAAATGGCGGCTATCACGGCTTCAAACGCATCTGCCAAAATAGAAGGGCGGTCCGCCCCGCCACCGCGCCGTTCCCCGTGGCCGAGCAACAAATAATTGCCTAACCCCAATTGGCGCGCATAGGAACTGAGCGCCTTTTCGCACACCAGCGCCGCACGCAAGCGAGTCAGTTCCCCTTCCTCGCCGGAACCGTGACGAAACAAGTACCCCGCGGTAATGAAACCGAGCACCGAATCGCCCAAAAATTCTAACCTCTCGTTATCTTTCAAGTCGCGCCTCGCTTCGTTAGCATACGAAGAATGTGTCAGCGCATTTTCCAGTAACGACGGTTGGCGGAACGCGTACCCGATTTTTTTCATCAATTCGCGCGTTGTTTCTTGCATTGTCATCACCCCAATCGGTCTTCAATCAGTGCTACCATATCTTCCACCGTTTCCAACGGCGGCAATTCGTCCGGCGCGGGCTCATCCACAAACCGCTCCCAAAGCCACAACGCCATCTCAAAACGTTCCTCTTGTGTAATGTTCAGGTCGTCCAGATTCGCCGCCATGGTCACGTCCTCCGCATCACAACCAAACCGGTCAACCAGCAGGCGTGTCAGCAGTTGCAGTACCATTGGCAGTGCCCTCTCCCTTCTGTTGTTGTGCCCAATCGGTAATTTTTTCGATAATGCCCGCCTCGGCAAATTCCGCCGCTACGCGTATGGCGTTCTGAATGGCCAGCGCCGACGAGTTGCCGTGTACCTTAATAATCGGCTTGGCAAGACCGAGCAACGGCGCCCCACCGTGCTCTTCGGTGGACATTTTCTTTTTTAACCCGCCCAACTGCGGTTTTACCAATAATGCCGCCACTTTTGTAAGCAGATTGCTGTAAAACATCCCTTTCATAAAGCCCAGCATCATATGAATGGAGCCCTCCATCGTTTTCAGCAACACGTTGCCGGAAAATCCGTCGGCCACAATCACATCCGCCGCGCGGGAGGGTACTTCGCGTGCTTCCACGTTGCCCACAAAGTTCAGGTCACTCTCCCGCAACATCGCATACGCTTGCTGTTGCAGTTCGCCGCCTTTGTGTTCCTCCACGCCCACGTTCAGCAAACCAACCGTTGCCGGTTCGCCCTTGCCAAACAAGGCGCTCATATACACACTGCCCATCTGTGCAAACTGCATTAACATCTCGGGGCGACATTCCACGTTCGCACCGGAATCCACCAGCATATACGGGCCGTTTGCCGACGGTAAAATTGCCGCCAGCGCCGCACGGGAAATGCCTTTGATACGCTTAACAAAAAACGTGCCGCCCATGAGCAACGCGCCGGTACTGCCCGCCGATACAAACGCATCGCCGCGCCCTTCTGCCAGCAGACGCAGACCCACCGCCATGGAACATTCCTTATGTTCACGCAGAATGGTTTTGGGAATATCGTTCATACCGATAACGTCGGTGGTGTGCACCAGTTCCACGCCGTCCAGTGACAATTCTTCACGCGCGGCAATAGCGCGAATCTCCGCCTCGTCACCCACCAAAACAATGTCCACGCCGTAAGCGTCGCGTGCTTGTACGGCACCTTTTATGACCGCCAACGGTGCGTTATCGCCGCCGTAAGCATCTACAATAATTCTCATAACACATACTCCTCCAAACGAGCCAATGCCCGCTGCGCCAGCGCGGCATACCGCTCACGTTTATCACGAATGGGATTTTCAAGCGGCGGTAACACGCCGAAATTGGCACCCATCGGCTGAAATTCCTTGGCGGCGGTGTCTACAATATGCCCCGCCAAGGCGCCCATCATCGTTTCCGGCGGCAAAATCAGCGGTGCCTGCCCACGCAAAGCGCGCACGGCGTTTTTGCCCGCCAACAACCCCGATGCCGCGGATTCCATATACCCTTCCACACCGGTCATTTGCCCGGCAAAGAACAGGTGCGGTAACGCGCGACAACGGAAGTCTTGCGTGAGCAACCGCGGCGAATCCAAAAACGTGTTGCGGTGCATCACACCATACCGCATAAACTCCGCCGAGTGCAAGGCGGGAATTAAAGAGAACACCCGCTTTTGCTCGCTGAATTTTAAGTTGGTTTGAAAGCCCACCAAATTGTACAGCGTACCCGCCGTGTTTTCGGTACGTAATTGCAGTACCGCCCACGGGCGATGGCCGGTGCGCGGGTCGCGCAACCCCACCGGTTTCATTGGGCCAAATCGAATCGCATCTGTTCCTCGCCGCGCCAATACCTCAATCGGCATACACCCCTCGTACACCTTGGGTTTGTCAAAAGCGTGCAACGTCGCGGTCTCTGCCGTAATCAACGCGGCGTGAAACGCCTCGTACTCCGCTTTGTTCAGCGGACAATTGATATAATCGCCCTCGCCGCTCTCCTCACGGTCGTACCGCGAAGCGCGAAAGGCGGCGTTCATATCCACACTGTCCGCCGTTATCACGGGGGCGGCGGCATCGTAAAAACTTAACCCCTCACCCAGTTTGCGCGTCATATCCGCCGCCAACGCATCGGACGTGAGCGGTCCGGTAGCAACCACCGTTATCCCGCTATCCGGCAACGCCGTTACCTCGCGGTGTTCTATGGTAATCAGCGGATGTTCACTCACCCGCCGCGTTACCTCGGCAGCAAATCGGTCGCGGTCTACTGCCAACGCCCCACCGGCAGGAACGGCACACGTTCGCGCGGCAGCAACACACACCGAGCCCAACCGCGCCATTTCCTCTTTCAAAAGCCCCGCCGCGCTATCAATGCGCGCTGCTTTTAACGAGTTGGAGCACACCAGTTCCGCTAACGCGGGCGACCGATGTGCCGGCGTGTATTTGTGTGGTTTCATTTCCACCAGCGTAACCGCGACGCCGGCGTTGGCCGCGGCCAGCGCCGCTTCACAACCGGCCAAGCCGCCGCCCAGCACCGTTATGTGCTCACTCATTCTTTTTCTCCCGACCGGCTTTTTCGTAACCGCATTCCTTCACCAAGCATACCACACCGCCGCCGCGACCCTTTTTGCGGAACAACGTTTTTCCGCAGTTGGGACACGTTTTTGCGGTGGGTTCGTTCCAAGTAACAAACTCACACTTGGGATAATTCTCGCATCCGTAAAACAAACGGCCGCGTTTAGATTTTTTGGCAACAATGGCGCCGCCGCACTGCGGGCAAGAACCGGCGGCTTTGGCCACCAGCGGCTTGGTGTTCTTGCAATCCGGATACCCCGGGCACGCCAAAAACTTGCCGAAACGTCCGCTTTTAATCACCATCCGTCGCCCGCATTTGTCGCACAACTCGTCGGTTTCCTCTTCCGGTACCTGTATCCGCTCACCGGATAACGATTCTTCCGCCTTTTTCAGAGTTTGGGAAAACCCGTCATAAAACCCGTGCAGCATCTGTACCCAATCGCAATCGCCGGATTCCACTTCGTCCAACTGCCGCTCCATGGTGGCGGTAAACTCGGTGTCCACCACCTCGGGGAACTGTTGTTTCATCAGTTGCGTAGTGACCTCACCCAGCGCGGTGGGTTTCAGTGCTTTGCCTTCCCGCTCAACATATTCACGCGCCAAAATGGTACTCAGCGTAGGGGCATAGGTGGACGGACGGCCAATGCCGTTTTCTTCCATGGCTTTAATGAGCGTCGCCTCATTGTACCGTGCGGGAGGTTGCGTAAAATGCTGACTGCCGCACAAATCGCACAACGTTAAGCGGTCACCCTCCGACAACGGCGGTAACGCACCGCCCACTTCGTCCTCGTTGTCCGTACTTTCCACGTACAATACGGTATACCCGTCGAACCGCACGGTGTAACCGGATGCCTTAAACACATATTTGCCCGCGGCAATTTCTGCTTGGCAAGTGTCTTGCACGCAGTTGGCCATTAAACTGGCAATAAACCGCTCCCAAACGAGTTTGTACAACCGGTATTGGTCGCTTGTTAAAAACGCCTTTACTTTGTCGGGCGATAACGACGGAACCGACGGACGAATTGCCTCGTGCGCATCCTGTGCCCCTTTGCGAGATTTGTAATACCGCGCCTTTTCCGGCAAATAGTGTTCGCCGTACCGCCCGCGGATGTATTCGTTTCCTTCCCGACGAGCATCTTCTGAAATACGCAACGAATCGGTACGCATATAGGTAATCAAACCCATCGCGCCCATCTCGCCCAATTCCACACCTTCGTACAACTCTTGTGCGGTTTTCATGGTGCGCTTGGAGGAAAAACCGAGTTTGCGGCTGGCTTCCTGTTGCATGGTAGAGGTAATAAATGGGGGCGCGGGTGATACTTTACGCACGCCGCGTTTTACCGCGGCTACGGTAAATGCCTCGGCCTGCAGTTCTGCCAGCACGGCATCCGCCTGCGCTTTATCGCGAATTTTCAGTTTGCCCTTGCCGGCACCGTACAACCGTGCGGGGAACGGTTTGCCGCCCTCGCTCGCCGCCAGTTGCGCATCAATCGTCCAATATTCTTCGCTGACAAACGCGCGAATTTCGTTTTCGCGGTCCACCACCAAACTGACCGTTGCCGATTGCACACGCCCCGCCGACAACCCTTTGCGGATTTTTTTCCACAAAAACGGGCTGAGTTTATAGCCCACCAAGCGGTCTAAAATGCGGCGTGCCTGTTGGGCGTTTACCAAGTCCATATCCACGCACCGCGGCGCTTTCATCCCTTGTTGCACGCCGACTTTGGTAATCTCGTTAAACGTAACGCGATTTTTTTCGCTCAAATCCACGTTAAGTAACTGCGCCAAATGCCACGAAATGGCTTCTCCTTCGCGGTCCGGGTCAGTCGCGAGGATAATATCGGTGCTTTCAGCAGCCAATTCCTTTAACCGACGAATGAGCGCGGATTTTCCCGCAATATCCACGTACCGCGGCTTAAAATCGTGGGTGACATCCACGCCGAGCAAGCTTTTCGGTAAATCCCGAATATGTCCCATCGACGCCACTACCTCATACCCGGCGCCCAGATATTTCTGTATGGTCTTGGCTTTTGAGGGTGACTCCACAATAACCAGTTTTGACATACCGTCCACCTGTTATCCTTTCTTTCTGGTATACCGTTTGCCGGAATGGTTGTCCACACAACCGTACAATTCCAACTCGGTTAACGCGGCAAACACCTCGCCGGGTGTTAGCCGTGTACGTTCGCAAATCAATTCCGCCGCCAGTGGGTCGGCACTCAGTGCCTCATACACGCGGCGAGCCGTTTCGCTCACGCCGTTTGGGCACGGGATATCTGCGGCCTCGGCCTCTGCCGGTTTAACCGTCATTGCCGCCGGTGCGTTATCCGTTCCCCACAATTCGTCCCCGCGGGAGCGTTGTTTCCATTCATAATACGCCGCTTGCGCGCGGTCGGCTTCCGCACCGTCCTGTTCACGGCGGCGATAGGTATAGTCTTGCAAAATTTCCGATGGGCGGGTGACCAACGCGGCACCCTCCCGAATTAAGCGGTGTGACCCATAACTTTCCGGCGCGGTTACCTGACCGGGAATAACAAACACATCCCGCCCTTGTTCCACCGCCGTGCGCGCCGTAATCAGCGAACCGCTGATTTCGGGGGCTTCCACCACACAAACACCGCGCGCCAAACCGCTGATAAGCCGATTGCGCACGTGAAAATTACCCCTGCGAACCGATGGCGCGTATTCCGTAACAATAGTACCACCGGATTCCAACACCCTCCACCGCAAATCGCGGTTGGCAACGGGGTATTCCACATCCAGCCCACACGGTTTTACCAGTACCGCGTGGCCACCGGCGTACAGCGTGCCTTCGTGCGCGGCACGGTCAATCCCCACAGCGCCGCCACTGACAATGGGGCAACCAACCGCCGCCAAACCTGCCGCCATAGCACCTGCCACCGTTACACCGTACGGCGTACAGCGGCGTGTACCGACCATACCGATAGCGGGTGGGTCCCCTTCGTCGAACGAGGGCAACGACCCTTCGCCGTACAACACCAGCGGTGGTGAATAAATGTTCCTTAGCGGGCGCGGGTACAAGGCATCCTCCGGTGTGAGCGCCCAACCCAGCCGCGTGCAGCGTTCTGCTTGCCGCTGCGCCGCAGCCAACGATTTGCGGCACAATGCGTTAAGCGCCGCACCCGTAACGCCGGCACGCTCCAACGCGTCACGGTCTGCTTCGTATATGGCTTTCGCAGAGGGAAATGACTGCAACAACCGCGCCGCCGTAGATGACCCCGCACCCACCGCTTGTTGTACCCAAATCCAGTACACCAATACCTCAGCCACGGGGAACACCGTCCCTCCGCACCATTTCCCAAAACACAAGCCCTGCCGCCATAGAGGCGTTAAGCGATTCGGCACGCCCCGCCATAGGAATGGTAACCCGCAACGGGCAAGCCGCTACCGTCTCTGCCCGCAGGCCGTGGCCCTCGTTGCCGATAACGGCGACCGTACCTTTCCCCAACGCGGCGGTTTGTACCGCCGTGGCATCAGCATCCACCACGCAGGCAGTGGGCGTAAAGCCCTGTGCCGTTAAGCGCGGCAAACTATGTGCCAAATCCCCCGCCGAATACAGCGGCAAACGAAACACGCCACCCATACTGCCGCGCAACACTTTGGGACTGTAAGGGTCGCAACAACCGTCGGACAACAACAAACCGTCCAGCCCAAACGCCTCCGCCGTGCGAATCATCGTTCCTAAATTGCCGGGGTCTCGCACGGCTTCCAGCGCCGCGTAGCGACCGCCTTGGCGCAGGTCACCCAGCGCCCGTGGCGGCGGGAACGCCGCCACGCAAAACACCCCTTGCGGGGTGGCTGTGTCTGCCACGTGGTGCGCCAATGCTTCGGGAATGTCGTATACTGCGGCGGCAGCGGCACACAACGCCGCCACAACATCGGGGTACTGTTCGCGGGCACGGGCCGTAACCAACGCCGATTCCACAGCCACGCCGGAACGCACCGCATCGGCGCACAAACGCGCCCCCTCCACCGTGAAACGACCGGTATCACGGCGAAAGCGCGCTTCTTCCGACAACCGCCGAAAGTCTTTAATTACGCGGTTTTCCCGACTGGTGATTTCCAACAGAAACGACCCCCGAACCCGAATTTCTCCGCGGCAATAACGCCCCGATAAAATGAATAACAGCGCCCGCAGACTATGGTGCGGGCGCAGTTTAAGCTTAATTTAACGCCGCTTTGGCTTTCTCAGCCAGACCCGCGAACGCGGCGGCATCCGAGACCGCCAACTCCGCCAGCATCTTGCGGTTGAGCGTGACGTCGGCCTTTTTCAAGCCGTTCATAAACGTGGAGTAATTCATTCCGTTTGCCTTCGCCGCGGCGGAGATACGGGTAATCCACAGACGGCGGAAGTCACGTTTGCGCTGTTTGCGGCCAATGTACGCATATTGGCCGGACTTCATTACCGCTTGCTTTGCGGTGCGGAACAATTTGGATTTTGCACCAAAATAGCCCTTTGCGAGCTTAAGAACCTTTTTTCTTCTTTTGCGCGTCATCATTGCGCCTTTAATACGAGCCATATTACAGTTCCTCCGTTTCCGAACTCTCGATTATTTGTAGGGAATCAGGCGCTTGACCTGGGCCACATTGGTAACGTCTGCGATGGTGGTTTTGCGGAGATTACGCTTCCGCTTGGTGGTTTTCTTGTTCAGAATGTGGGACTTGTAAGCGTGGGCGCGCACAACTTTTCCGTTCTTGGTGAGCTTAAAACGCTTTTTTGCACCACTGTGGGTTTTAATCTTGGGCATAACGATATCCTCCTTAATTTGGTGTTCGGTTATTTCGCAGTCTTGGGTGCCAAAAACATCAGCATATGCCGACCTTCCATTTTGGCGGGCTTTTCCACAACCGCTTGCTCCTCGCAAGCCGCGGCAAACCGGTTCATAGTCTCCAACCCGATTTCGGGATGGCCCATTTCGCGGCCACGGAAGCGGATGGAAACCTTTACCTTATTGCCATCCTGCAAAAAACGCATAGCGTGCTTGGCTTTGGTGTTGAAATCCGCCACGTCAATGTTGAGCGATAACCGGATTTCTTTGGTTTCTACCTGCCGTTGGTTTTTGCGTGCTTCCTTTTCTTTTTTGGCTTGCTCAAACCGGTATTTGCCGTAATCCATAATGCGGCAAACCGGCGGTGTAGCCGTGGGCGCAATTTTGACCAAATCCAGACCTCGTTCCTCCGCCAGTTCCAATGCCTGTTGCGCGGACATAACGCCCAGCTGAGCCCCGTCCTCGCCGATAAGGCGCAGTTCGTTGTCGTGAATTTGTTCGTTAATCTGCATTTCCTTGATTGCTATGGGGAAACACCTCCACCTATTACTGCGTAAAAAACGCGGGCAGAAAAACTGCCCGCGCGCTTCTTACCACCGGTTGGAAGAGTTTATCAACCTGTCGAGAACAAAATCTGCAGGTGAGAGCGGGCAACGCTCTGCTTCGTTTTCTTACCGATATATTATACCGCACTTTTGCCAAATGTCAAGCGTTTAAGAAAAATTTTCTTAAATCGAAATTTCGTGCGCCATACGGAACAGGTCCGTGTCAAAGGTTTTCTTCATACTCAGCGCTTCTTCAATGTCGTAGTTGGTGAGGCGGTCGCTCTGAATGGTAACCACACGGTTGCTCTTACCGGAGAGCAACAATTCCACCGCGTAGTTCCCCATACGGCTGGCCAGCACACGGTCGCGCACCGTCGGGTCGCCGCCGCGTTGCACGTGACCCAAAATAGTCGCGCGGGATTCCACGCCCGTGGCGTCCTGAATCTTTTTGGCCATATCCACCACGTGACCCACACCTTCGGCCACAATAATAATAAAATGCTTTTTGCCGGTAGCGGATGCCTTTTTCATTCGTTGCAACACATCTTGCTCAAAATCAAACGGCATTTCCGGCACAATCACGCTGGTCGCGCCCACAGCAATACCAACATTGAGCGCCAAATACCCCGCGTGCCGCCCCATCACTTCCACCACGCTGCAACGGTCGTGCGATTGGGAGGTGTCGCGCAGTTTATCAATCATTTCCATACAGGTGTTCAGCGCTGTGTCATAACCAATGGTCTGCTCACAACAGGCAATATCATTGTCAATCGTGCAAGGCAACCCAATGCACGGCACACCGTGGCGAGTTAAATCTTGCGCGCCGCGGAACGAACCGTCACCACCGGCAACCACCAATCCCTCAATACCGTACCGAGCACACGTGTCCACCGCTTTCTGCATACCCTCTTCCGTGCAGAACTCAGGACTGCGCGCCGTGTACAACGCGGTGCCGCCGCGGTGAATGATATCCGACACACTGCGCAGGTTCATGGGTACCAAATCGCCGTTAATCAACCCGTTGTAACCGCGGTATACACCATATACCTCAACCCCTCTGCCCAACGCCGTACGCGCCACGGCACGCACAGCGGCGTTCATACCGGGTGCGTCGCCGCCGCTGGTCAGTACTGCCATTCGTTTAATTGCCATTTTCTATCTCCTCTATCCTCTTAGGAATGAATCACTTTATTATATCCGTTTTTTTGTCAAATAGCAACTCGTTGCCGTTCTGTGCAACTTTTTCGACAAATTTTGCCAAAACAACCGCTTATCCGGCCGCCGTCAAGTCGGCCACATTATCGTTGCCCAGTATTCGTTTGAGTTCATCCAGTAATACGGAATGGGGCGTTACCCACAATTCCCGCGGGGTGCGTACCAATTTGCCGCTGCTTGCCTCGCGCACGTATACCGGCACCTCACCGGGGAGTGAACGCAACACGCAAGACACCTGTTTCCACAACGGGTCGTCCAGCGACGGCACCTTGAGATACAAGCCCGGATTTGCCACCGACCGCTTAGCCGCAGGCGGCGTATCGGCGGGCGGCACCGCAGTGGGCGGGGGGGCCTCCTCCACAGAAGCGACCAACACCCGTGGCTCTTCCTCCTCGCGGGCGCTCAACCGCCCGCGCACCACGACCGTTTGCCCGCTGCGCAGCAACGAGCGGTACTGTTCCAACGTTTTGGAAAATACAACGAGTTCCAGCGAACCGTACAAATCTTCCAACGTTACGTACGCCATTTGAGCGTTGGTGCGGGTGGTTTTTATTTGTACCGTTCCCAACATTCCCAACAATTTCACCGGTTGCCCGTCGGTGTATTCGCCGGCGGTGGGAGATACCCCTTCCGCAAAAGCGTCCACAATACGGTCGGTGCGGTCGGCCTTTAACCGTGCGTGTATCCCCTCGTACGGCTTTAGTGGATGTCCGGTTAAATACAAGCCGGACACTTCCTTTTCCATTGCCAACAATTCCTCGTACGAAAACTCCTCCGCCGCGGGCAACGGCGGTTCGGTTTCCACACCATACTCCCCTTGGTCAAAAAAGCCCAACTGCCCCTCCAAATTGCGGCGACCGCTATCCTCCAACTGCTCCAGTATATACGCGGACGCTTCCAACATTTGACGTCGATTGGCGTGTAAACCGTCCAGTGCGCCGCAACGAATCAAACTGTCCAGTGCACGGCGGTTAAATTCGCGGTGGCGTACCATACGGCGGCAGAACGAATAAAAACTCGTAAACGGACCTTCCTCGGCACGGTCACGTACCATTTCGCGGATAAACGCTCCGCCCAGGTTTTTTACCGCAAGCAACCCAAAGCGAATATGGTTGCCCGCTACGGTAAACGCCGCTTCGCTTTCGTTCACCGAAGGCGGCAAAACCCGAATACGCAACCGCTCACATTCGCCAATATAGCTTGCCACTTTGCCGCTATCCAGCACACTGGTGAGCAAAGCCGCCATATATTCGCGCGGATGTTTGGCTTTCAAATACGCCGTTTGGTATGCTACCATAGCATATGCCGCGGCGTGGGATTTGTTAAACGCATACGAGGCAAACGACGCCATCTCCTCAAACACGGCGTTGGCCACCTGCTCCGGCACGCCACGGCGTATACATCCCTCTACCAAAACCGTGCCGTCTTCGTCAACCAATCCGTGCACAAAGATTTCCCGCTCTTTTTGCATAACGTCGTACTTTTTCTTGGACATCGCACGGCGCACCACATCGGCACGCCCCAACGAATACCCCCCCAAATCGCGGAAAATTTGCATAACTTGTTCTTGGTACACAATGCACCCGTAAGTAACCTGCAAAATCGGCTGTAACAACGGGTGCGCATAGGTTACCCGCTCCGGATGATGCCGATTTTCAATATACCGCGGAATGGAATCCATCGGTCCCGGTCGGAACAACGAGATAACCGCAATCAAATCTTCAAATCGTTCCGGTTTTAACTGCGTTAACACCCGCTTCATTCCGGCGGATTCAAATTGGAACACACCGTCGCTGTTGCCTTGTGACAACATTTTATACACGGCGGGCTCGTCTAACGGAATACAGTCAACGTCGATTTCCGGCCCGCCGCCGGCGCGAACCATCCGCACCGCATCGTTAATAATGGTGAGGTTGCGCAACCCCAAAAAATCCATTTTAAGCAGTCCCAGTTCTTCCAGCGCCGTCATCGTATACTGCGTAGCTGTTAACTCACCATTAAGGCATAGCGGCACGTATTCCGAAACCGGTTTGGCGGTAATTACCACCCCCGCCGCGTGGGTAGAGGCGTGCCGCGGCATCCCCTCCACTTTACGCGCCGTATCCACCAACCGCTTTACTTGTTCATCGGTATCGTACAATTCTCGCAAAGGGTGGGATTGTTGCAACGCCTTGTCCAGTGTCATATTCAATTCCCACGGCACCCGCTTGGCCACCGTGTCCCCCACCGCATAAGGCATTCCCAACGCGCGCGCGACATCGCGTATGGCCGCCCGCGCCGCCAACGTGCCGAACGTTACAATCTGCGCCACGTGGTCAGCTCCATACTTTTTAATGACGTAATCAATGACAAGCTGGCGTTTTTCGTTACAAAAATCAATATCAAAATCCGGCATACTCACGCGTTCCGGATTCAAAAACCGCTCAAACAGCAGTTGGTATTTCATAGGGTCAATGCCGGTAATGCCCATACAATAGGCGCATAAACTGCCTGCACCGGACCCACGTCCCGGCCCCACCGGAATATTGTGCTGGCGCGCATACTGCACAAAGTCGTTCACAATGAGGTAGTAATCCACATACCCCATCCGCTGAACCATATCCATTTCGTATTCCAGCCGCTCACATACCGCCGAGTCGGGTTGCGCGCCGTACCGCCGGCGCAGCCCTTCATAACACAGTTTGCGAAAATACGCCGTGCTGTCGCCGCCGGGCGCCTCGAACCGCGGCAGGCGGGTGTGCCCGAATTCCAACGTAACGTTGCACCGCTCGGCAATGCGCGCGGCGTTCTCCACCGCCTGCGGCACTTCGGGGAACAAGCGGCGCATTTCCTCTTCGGATTTAATATAAAACTCCTCGGTTTCAAACGCCAGGGGGTTCGGCTCATCCACCGTGGTGTTGGTTTGAATACACAATAACACCTTTTGCACCTGTGCGTCGGCACGGGTTAAATGATGCGCATCGTTGGTACATACCAACGGGATTCCCGTTTCGCGCGAAAGCCGCAACAACCCGCGGTTGACCTCGTTCTGTTCCGCCAACCCGTGGTCCTGCAACTCCAAAAAGAAGTTGTCCGCACCAAACAACGCCCGATACTCCAACGCAATGCGTCGCGCTTTGTCCCAATCACCCTGCCGCAATGCGGCGGGAATTTCCCCCGCCAAACACGCGGATAGCGCAATCAGCCCTTCGTGGTGTTTTTTCAACAGTTCGCGGTCAACACGCGGTTTGCTGTAAAAGCCCTCCGTCCACGCCGCAGATACCAAACGCACCAAATTGGCATACCCAATTTCGTTTTCACACAACAACACCAAGTGGTGATTTTCACTATCCACACCGTGTTGACGGTCGTGACGAGTGCGTGCCGCTACATATACCTCGCACCCCAAAATGGGTTTAATTCCGGCGGCTTTGGCGGCTTTGTAAAACTCCACCAACCCGTACATCACGCCGTGGTCGGTTACCGCTACCGCGGTTTG
>JAZRRV010000069.1:0-1775 GCA_045651085.1 Acutalibacteraceae bacterium | reverse complement strand
ATCACCGGCTGGCTGAACGAACTGGCGTTTGCACCGGTGGATTTGCAGGAAGATGCCATGGTGGACGAATGGTCGGGCGATAAGGGCTGCGGTGTTAAGTATTTCTCGCAGGACAGCGTGATTAAACTGGCTCCCCGCGCCGGCATTGTGCTGGACGAAACGCTTTCTCCGGCAGAAAAGTTAAAAGCCGTTCAGTTGGAAATGAACAAAGACAACGAAACCGTGCGCGACATTTACCGTTCCATCGGCGTGTATTTGGGTCACACGCTTGCCTACTACGCTATGTATTATCAAATCAACGACATTTTGTTGCTGGGCCGCGTTATGTCCGGCGAAGGCGGGGATTTGATTTTGGCAGAAGCCACCCGCGTGTTGCAGGAGGAATATCCGGATTGCGCCGCCATGGAACTGCACTTGCCGGATGAAAAGATTCGCCGTGTAGGTCAATCGGTAGCCGCCGCCAGCTTGCCGAAAATTCAATAAGAGTGTGCAAACAAACAAGCGTGCGAGGAACGTTCCTCGCACGCTTGTTGCATATTTGCGCTTAAAACCCCATATAGTGTACCGAACACGCATTAGGGGTGAGAGTATGAAGGGAGCCGTTGAAGAGCGCGCTATTGAACTGGGGGAATACATACGCAAAAACAAAACCACCGTTCGCGCGGCGGCAAAAAAGTTTCATATCAGCAAAAGCACGGTTCATAAAGACGTATCCGACCGTCTGCGCGCGGTAAACCCGCAGTTGTACCACGAAGTGCGGGAGATTTTAGATATTAACAAGGCACAGCGGCACATTCGCGGCGGGATTGCCACCCGCCGTAAATACCGTTGTGAGGAGGAAAAATAACGATAAAAAACCGCGTTGGATTGCCCAACGCGTTTTATTTTATATCAACTTACTTTCGTCCAGCAGGCCGGCGGCCAGCATTTTTTGCGCCGCCAACAACACCCCCACGCGACCGGAGGAGAAATTCAGCCCACCTTGCATATACACCGCAAACGGCTCACGCAGCGGTGCATCGGCCGACAGCTCAATGGACGAACCCATCGTAAACGCGCCTGCCGCCATAATCACCTGATTGTCGTACCCCGGCATATCCCACGGTTCCGGCACCACGTAAGCATCCACCGGCGCACCGCTTTGAATTCCTTGGCAAAACGCAATCAACGCTTCTGCCCCACGCAGTTGAATGGCCTGAATAATGTCGGCGCGCGGTTCGGTGGCGGTGGGTGTACACCGATACCCCAGCCGCTCAAACAACGTCGCGGCAAACACCGCCGTTTTCATTGCCTCCCCCACCACGTGCGGAGATTGGAACAACCCCATAAACATCGTGCGATTGTGGCCCAGAGAAGCACCGACTTCCTTGCCCAATCCGGGGGTGGTCAACCGATGCGCACATTGTTCCACCAAGTCGCGCCGTCCGCAAATGTAGCCGCCGTTTTCCGCAATGCCGCCACCGGGATTTTTAATAAGCGAACCGGCCATTAAATCCGCACCTACTGCCGTCGGCTCGGTCTTTTCGGCAAATTCGCCGTAACAATTGTCCACAAACACAATCGCATCGGGACGAACAGACCGCACGGCGGCAATAATCTTGCCAATGTCCGCCACAGTAAGCGACGGGCGTAAATTATACCCACGCGAGCGCTGGATATGTACCACCTTTACGGCCGGTGTTTCACGCAGCGCCGTGCAAATACCGTCCAAATCGGGGGTGCCGTCGGGCAAAAGGGCCACTTCGCGGTACCCCACGCCGTAATCCGCCAGCGAA
>JAZRRV010000068.1:0-2136 GCA_045651085.1 Acutalibacteraceae bacterium | reverse complement strand
CACACGCCCGCCCTCGGCGCGGGTGCGGTTAATCAGTTGTGCCGTCTCTGCGGAGATTTCATAATGCTCAGCGTGCATTTGGTGTTCCAAAATGTTGTCCACTTTAACGGGACGGAACGTGCCCAACCCCACATGCAACGTCACAAATCCAATGCGCACCCCTTTGGCACGCAAGCGTTCCAGCAGTTCCGGCGTAAAATGCAACCCCGCGGTAGGTGCCGCCGCAGAACCCAATTCGCGCGAATAAACGGTCTGATACCGTTCTGTATCGCTAAGTTCGTGCGTAATATAATGAGGTAACGGCATTTGCCCAATGCGTTCCAGCAACGCGTAAAAATTACCGTCGTAGCGAAACCGCACCAGACGATTGCCGCCTTCCAAAATTTCCAACACTTCGGCTTCCAGCAACCCGTCGCCAAACACCAGCGTATCCCCCACCCGTGCGCGGCGGCCGGGGCCGGCTAACACTTCCCACACATCGGTGCCGCGTTGCGTAAGCAACAACAACTCCACCGCCGCACCGGTGGAACGACAGCCATACAACCGCGCCGGCAGTACGCGACTATCGTTCAGAATGAGACAATCGCCCGCACACAAGTACTCCTCAATGTCGTAAAAACGGCGGTCGCAGCGTTCACCGGTAGCACGGTCCAGCACCAGTAATCGGGAATGGTCCCGCGGTTCTAACGGTTCTTGTGCAATTTGTTCCGGCGGCAGGTCATAATAAAAGTGTTGGCGCTTCATTTCCATAAAAAACCGTTCTCCTATTGGGCAAAGGATGACCCGTAATTGTTGACATGTTAACTATATAATGCTACAATAGTAAACGACAAATGTCAAGTGAATCCGCGGGGGCGTTTTCGTTTTTTGCAACGTTTCTGCGTATTCCAAACTTGCTTTCGCGAAAGGAACTTACAGGTATGAAAACATTTAACGTCGGTATCATTGGTTGCACGGGTATGGTGGGTCAGCGTTTTGCCACGTTGCTGGCAAATCACCCGTGGTTTCACGTCAGCGTGCTGGCGGCCAGCCCTCGCTCGGCGGGGAAAACGTATGAACAAGCCGTGGGCAACCGCTGGGCTATGACTGAACCAATGCCCGAATCTTTGAAGAATATGACAGTGTACGACGCTTCCAACGTAAGCGAGGTCGCCGCTAAAGCGGACTTTGTCTTTTGCGCGGTGGATATGCCCAAAGCGGATATTCGCGCATTGGAGGAAGCGTATGCCAAGGCGGAATGCCCCGTTGTTTCCAACAACAGCGCTCACCGCGGCACCGCCGATGTGCCGATGATTATTCCGGAACTTAACGCCAACCACGTGGAAGTTATCCCCTACCAACGCAAGCGCTTGGGCACCAAACGCGGTTTTATTGCCGTCAAGTCCAACTGCTCGTTGCAAAGCTACGTTCCCGCGTTGTTCCCGCTTTCTAAGTTTGGCATTACCCGGTCGTTGGTGTGCAGCTATCAAGCCATTTCGGGTGCGGGCAAAACGTTTGAACGCTGGCCGGAAATGGTAGATAAGCTCATCCCCTACATTGGCGGGGAGGAGGAAAAATCCGAGCAAGAACCTCTCAAAATCTGGGGTAAGGTAGAAAACGGGGTTATTGTTCCCGCCACCTCCCCCGCATTCACGGCGCAATGCTTGCGCGTTCCGGTAAGTGACGGTCACTTTGCGGCGGTGTTCTGCTCGTTTGAGAAAAAGCCCACCCGCGAAGAAATTTTGGAAATTTGGGCTTCGTTCCGCGGCCGCGCGCAAGAACTGGAACTGCCCAGCGCGCCCAAACAATTCCTGCATTATTTTGAGGAGGACAATATGCCGCAAACCCGCCTGCATCGTGGGTTAGAAGGCGGTATGGCCATTTCGCTGGGCCGCCTGCGTGAGGACTCCCAGTACGACTACAAGTTTGTCGGTCTGTCGCACAACACGTTGCGCGGTGCCGCCGGCGGCGCGGTACTGCTTGCCGAATTGTTGTGCGCAGAAGGCTATATGAACTGAAATCCCCGAACTTAATAAGGAGGTCACCGTATGAGTAAACCGCCTCTCTTTACGGGCGCCGGGGTGGCACTCGTCACTCCTATGAATCCGGACGGAAGTATCAATTTCGAGAAGTACCGCGAACTCATTGATTTTCAAA
>JAZRRV010000067.1:0-2248 GCA_045651085.1 Acutalibacteraceae bacterium | reverse complement strand
ACGGCAAGTATCAAACACAAAACCGCGAATCGTTTCGCCGCCGCGTGGGGGAACTGTGCGGTCGCTCCTTTTCCTTGCCGGTGGTGGATTACGCCGACCGCGTGACCCGCATTGCCTTTACCGAGCGCCACTCTTTCCGCGTAGCGGTAGGCACGGCGCAGTTGCGACACGAAGGAGAACAACTGTGTGGGGATGCGTTTGAGTGTTTTCAAGACGGCACGGGTCGGTTGATGGCGGTTCTCAGCGACGGTATGGGCAGCGGCGGACGTGCCGCCGTGGATGGCGCGATGGCGGCGGGCTTAGCGTCGCGCTTGCTCAAAGCGGGGTTTGGCAGTGAAAGTTTATTGCGGTTGGTCAACACGGCGCTTATGGCAAAATCGGCGGACGAAAGTTTGGCAACGCTGGACATTGCCATTGTGAATTTGTTTACCGGCGAATTGGAATTGCTCAAAGCCGGCGCGGGTGTCTCTTTGCTTTACAGCGGCGGGCGGGTCAGCCGTCTGGACGAATCCTCGTTGCCGCTGGGCATTTTGCGGGAACTCACCTTTGCGCGCACCACCGACCGTTTGGTGGACGGGGACGTATTGGTGCTGATGAGTGATGGGGTGAGCAACGACGGTGTGGAGTGGGTAGAAGACCTGTTGCGCGATTACGATAGTGATGCCGGCGGAATGCAAGGGTTGGCAGAGATAATTGCGCACACGGTGCGCGACCGACAAACCGACGAAAAAGGCGACGACGTCACCGTCATCGCCCTGGGTATTCACCGATTGTCATAAAACAAAACAACGCCGACAAGGAAAATCCTTGTCGGCGTTGCTAATTAATCTACACGGTTGCGGCGTTCACCGCGAAAAAAGGCGCGAATGTTTTCTGCTACCTCGGTTAAACACCGCACGCGCGCCTCATACGCGCCCCACGCCATATGCGGGGTTAAACACACCGTGTCCAGCCCACGCAACGCCTGAAACGGGTGGTCGGCGGGTAACGGCTCGGCAGAATACACGTCCACACCCAAACCGCCTAAACGCCCGTTTAGCACCGCTTCAGTCACGGCTTGCTCATCCGTTATGGCGCCGCGCGCCACGTTAATCAGTATGGCGGTCGGCTTCATCCGCGCCAAGCGCTCGCGGTTGATAATGCCGTGCGTTTCCGCGGTTAGCGGCGCGTGAATGGACAAAATATCCGATTGCGCACACAAGGTGTCAATATCGGTCACCTCGCGGTCGGGGAGAGGAGTGCGCTTGCACACCAGCACCCGACACCCCAATGCTTCGGCTACGGCTGCTACACGCGCGCCGATGTTACCGTACCCAAAAATGCCCCATGTTTTGCCGCGCAGTTCCCTAAACGGCGGGTTTAGGTAATTGGGAAGCCCGCTGGCAGTGTAATTGCCACTGTCCACGTACGCTTTGTAGGCGGGCAGACGATTAAACAACGAAAGCGCCATAGCCACCGTGACCTGCGCCACCGAATCGGTAGAATAGCCAACCACGTTGCACACACCGATACCCCGACTGCGGCAGTAATCCACGTCCACGTTATCCACACCCGTGGCGGTTACGCAAATCAGTTTCACCGTGCCGGTATCGGGGAAGGTGGTGGGGTTAATTTTCACTTTATTAAGCACCAGCACCTCACATCCGGCACTGCGTACGGCCAATTCGGCGGGGGTGAGGGTGAGGTCATAGCGGTGTACCGTTCCCAACTCGTCAAATAACGATAAATCAATATCATCGTTCAACGTGGCAACGTCCAATAGGGCGATGTTCATCTCAGCGCACCTTTTCGGCCACTTCTTTCAGTGCCTTGGCAACAAATTCGTCCGTCGTCATCGTGCCCATATCGCCCTCTTTACGAGAACGTACCGAAACCAATCCCGCCTCGGCTTCGCGTTCGCCGATAATCAGCATATACGGCACCTTTTGGATTTGTGCCTCGCGGATTTTGTAACCAATCTTTTCGTTGCGCATATCCGTTTCCGCACGCAACCCGTAGGATTTTAATTGCTCGGTAATTTCCACGGCCTTGTCTTGCATTTTTTCGGAAAGCGGCAATACGCGCACTTGTTCGGGTGCCAACCACAACGGGAATGCACCCGCGTACTTTTCAATCAAATACGCCAAGGTACGCTCGTAGCAACCCAGCGAGGTACGGTGAATAATGTACGGACGCACTTTCTGTCCGTTTTGGTCAATGTACGACATATCAAACTGCTCGGCCAACAACTGGTCCACTTGAATGGTCA
>JAZRRV010000066.1:0-8462 GCA_045651085.1 Acutalibacteraceae bacterium | reverse complement strand
GCCCTTGGGGAGTTCCCTTGTATGACAACAGAGTATCACCAAACACATCAGTTGTCAATACCCAGTATATGCAAATGGGTGATAAATAACAAGAGGAACTCCGCCTTCAGCTAAAACAATAGCCGTAGTGGGCTCTAAAGGCCCTTGGGGAGTTCCCTTGCATGACAACAGAGTATCACCAAACACATCAGTTGTCAATACCCAGTATATGCAAATGGGTGATAAATCTTTCATCCAACATATTATTGCCATATTTATAGGAAAAGGCGGGTGTACAAAAGAAGCATCGCGGCTCATCAATGCAAGAGGCCTTGATGCAACGGCTAATACCGGTTCCGCGCGGGCTTCCAATAATAAAGTAGCACGGCCACAGGGAAATGTCAATATAAAAGTGCGTACCAACAAACCTAGCGAAATAAAACAAACCAAGGTGTCCCCGATAAGGAGGTACATGCCTCCCTGAAAAACACGGGCAACGCCTTGGTTGACAACCAAAGAGTATCACAAAACATATCGGTTGTCAATACCCAGCATACGCAAACGGACGATAGATATTCCCACAAAAATTGGAGGTTTATTGTGTTCAACAAAACGAAACCGTCAAGTGGTAACTTTGACAAATAAACTTTCTGCGTTTCTAATGCCGCCCCCTTGAAACGGCGGATGGAAAAGGGTATAATGAACTTAACGGCACGACCGGCGGGCGGTATCAACTCAGCACGGCGGACACGGACAGCGACGTTGATTTCGATGCACTGGACCGTTACGACAGTCGCACCTATGCCAACCGCGGCTGGGTTGTTGTTAACCGCGTGTTGACTGGCGATGAGCAAAGTCGGTTGTATTCACAATGGGGGAGTGTTGAGAACAATCAGTTTCAGTACCCCGGCACGCCGTCGGGTGAAACCATCATTACGGTCGGGCACGGCGTGAACGATGCCAACAAATTGGCATATATCAGCGGTACCAATCAAAATCCGGTGATTTCCAGAGTGGTGGAAATTCACCCAAGCGACCCAAATGATACCAGCGCTGTACGGCAAAATATCATTGATATGGAGGTTCACGGGGATGTCGATTTATGGGACGTTATTACATCAATTTTTGGAGAAGACGTATACAGTATCCAATCGAATGGCGATTTTGCGAGCTATCGCGAGCTTGCCGACCAGAGAGCAAATCGACAAAGCCACCCTACTGGCAACGGAAATTATCCGGAGCGAAGTGCCGGAGGAAGAAGCAACGCGCCGGATTTTGCACCAAATAGCGGCGCTGAACGAGTTGTGCGAGGAGATGAGTACAATTCCTCCTGAAAAAGCAAGCGAAATTCAAAGCGAAAAGAAAAAGGATGAGCAGAGATTGTCTAAAGGGCATCAATGCCATCGCCCTGTGACAGGGAGCCCATTGATACACGGCTTAAAAGCAGTTTTATGGAATCTTTTAGGGGTTATCTTGGCGCTGATTGGCGGTGAATTAGTAGAAGTTGTTGCACGGTGGCTATTTCTCTCGGTATTGCCTGAAATACCTTTGATAACTTCGTTGCTGAGTTGGCCGGTGGATTACTCGGTGTATGCCTTAACCAGCGTTGTAACTGTGAACATTCTTGCTTCTGTGGGTATAGCAGCATTCTTTGGAAAATTAGGGGAAACACACATCAACTTTGCTGTAGTAATAATTTCCCTTATTAATGCCATCCGATATATTTCCGGTTTTATTACCGGCATTTCCAATTTCGGTTTGTCACTTGAATTGCTCATTGTTTATGTAGTTGCATTTGGTACAATTATTTTTTCATTTATTTCCAGTGTATCCGATGAGTAACCGATTAAAAACTGAAAGCGGGTTTTATCTTAAAACAAATGGAGACCGGCGTCGTGGGGAAGACGGCGGCTGGCACCCAGCCGAAGACATCCCTGTTACCGGTCTCTAATGTTATCTTAGCGGATTTCTCTCAAAAAGCTAACTACATCAAATGCGTTGCTCTTCCTTGCGAAAATTCGTACAAAATCCGTACATAAAGCAAAAAAGCCGCTGTTTAAGCGGCTTTTTTGCTTTGTGGTGGACCCGAAGGGTCGTTTGTGCAGTGCGGCAGTTTGTTCTCGTTTATGAGTTTCGGTACAGCGAATAAGGGCGGATAAACGCGTCGGGCTAAAAACATGCCACCGGCATGTTTTCTTGACGCCTGTTCGCTCCCCTTCGGCTCTTTCCAAAGACAAAACACCGACACCCAAAAGGGTGTCGGTGTTTTCTGGTGGACCCGAAGGGGATCGAACCCTCGAACCTCACGGATGCGAACCGTGCGCTCTCCCAGCTGAGCTACGGGCCCAAATAAGGACGAACCTTATCTTAACGCACTTTTAAGAAGTTGTCAAGGGGTTTTTGAAAAAACCGCAGTTTACCGTCCCAAAATTTCGTGGTAGCGAGTGTAGGCGCGGTTTACCGCTTCCTCCCACGACAGGTACAACTCGCGCGAGGCACATTCCCCAACAGCGCGCATCGCGGCGCGGTTGCTGCACGCGTCTAAAATAGTTTGCGCACACGCGGCGGGTGTTTCGGCCGACAAATAGCCCGATACCTTGTGCCGGGCCCCCTCGGCGGCACAACTGCCCTCCACCAACAGCGACGGGCAATTACACGCCGCCGCCTCTTTGACAACGATACCGCACGTATCGTAAGTGGAGGGGAAAAAGAACAAATCTGCCGTGCTGTAAAACACGCGTAGGTATTCTCGGTCGCGTATGGGACCGGTAAACGTGACTTGGTGTTGCAGCCCCAGTTCTTGCGTATACTGCCGAATGGCGGGTAGGTCGTACCCTTCGCCGATAAAAAAGGCGCGGAACGGCATCCCACTTTGTTTGAGAAGCGCGTAGGTATCCAGCATTAAGCGAATGTTCTTATACCACATCATCCGCCCGACAAACAGGAATACGGGAACATCTTCCTGCAAATTGTATTTTTCACGCAGAGCGGCAATGCTCGCCGCAGAGGCCTGGCCGCGAGCAAAGTCGGTGCCGTTTTCCATAACGCGCCACGGGCCGGTGTACCCAATGTCCAACAGCGTTTTTCCGCAACTTTGGGTAACCACCCACACTTCGTCTGCCGATTTTACGTTTTCCAGCAAAAACTTCATCGCTACTTTACGCATAGCGGGGTTGGGGACGCGCTTTTTTAAGTCCAAATCAAAACGGGTGTGGTAGGTGAGCACGGTAGGCACACGCGGGCGGTGGTTGAGGGTGTTTACCAACACCGATGACGCGAACGGGGCGTGCACGTGCATAATATCAAACTGCTTGGCGCGCAGACGACGGAGGGTTTCCGGGTCAAACGGGACACCGACGCGGTAGCCGATGCGAGCGCCCACGGAAAGAGACGGATACCGAACCACGTCGTACGCATAATGGTCCTGTGCACCACGGTATTTCGGCGTGACCACGGTAACGCGGCAATCGTCTTTTTTGCAAAGATTATCGGCGTAATTTTTAACGGTTTGTGCCACGCCGTCAATCAGCGGCGGGAACGAATCGTTAAACAGCCCGACTGAAATACCGTTCATACTGCACCTCCGTTTCAAAATACTAGTTGCATTTTATCACAACCTGTTGAATATTGCAAGGCAAGTTGCCGAAAAAACGCGTGAAGCCCTGCTTAGGGGGCGGATTTTCGCTAAATTTTCAAAAAGGGCTTTTCACGTGCGAAAAAATACGGTATACTATAAATAAGTATAGCCATTTATACGAACGCGCAACGGAAAGGACGAAAAATATGGAGCAGACGTATTCGGTTTCGTTGGAAAAAATTATGAAAGAACTGTCGCTGGAGGCGGTATATCTGCCGCAGGGAAGTGAACAGAACCCCATTACCAGTGCCGAAGTGAACCGCCCCGGTTTGGGATTGGCCGGATATTTTGAATATTTTGACAATACGCGTATTCAAATTTTGGGCAAGGGGGAATACGGGTATTTGTCCAGCTTAACGCCGGAAAAACGTGCCGCCGCCGTACGGGCGTTGGTGGAGCACAAACCCCCGCTTATTGTGGTGGCGCGCGAACTGGACGTGTTGCCCGAATTGGTGGATTCCTGTCGTGAATACGCCGTACCGTTGGTGAGTTCCGCGGATACGACTTCCGCGTTTATGGCGTCGCTCATTGCTTTTTTGAACGTGCAGTTAGCACCGCGCATCACCCGCCACGGCGTGTTGGTGGAAGTGTCCGGTGAAGGCGTGTTGTTGGTTGGTGACAGCGGCATTGGTAAAAGCGAGACGGCTATTGAATTGGTCAAACGCGGGCACCGTCTGATTGCGGATGATGCGGTGGAGATTCGGCGGGTGTCCTCCAAGTCGTTGGTGGGTTCGGCGCCGGAGAATATTCGGCATTACATTGAGTTGCGCGGTATCGGTATTGTAAACGTGCGCCGCATTTTCGGTATGGGCGCGGTCAAGTTGACCGAGAAAATTGATATGGTCATTCAAATGGAGCCGTGGGATAACAACAAAGTGTATGACCGAATGGGGCTGGACAACGATTATATGGACATATTGGGTATCACGGTGCCTATGCTCACCATTCCTGTTAAGCCGGGGCGCAACTTGGCAATGATTATTGAGGTGGCGGCGATGAACAACCGTCAGAAAAAGATGGGCTATAACGCCGCGCAGGAGTTGATGCAGAATTTGGGTATGGTGGATGACCTGCCGACCGACATGAAGCACCGCGAGCCCTCGGTTTTTTAAGGTGAAAGGAGCCGCTTACACAGTGTTTTCACAAGGATATTTTCAACCGGTGGCGGATTTTCATACGCACACGGTAACGTCGCCGCACGCGTACAGCACGCTGACGGAAAATGCCGCTGCCGGCGCCGAGCGCGGTATGTTGGCGGTGGCGTGTACCGACCACGGCCCGCGCACGGGTGACGGTGGCCACGTATGGCACTTTACCAATCAGCGTATTTTGCCGGAGCGGATTGCGGGGGTTCGCCATTTGTGCGGTGCGGAGGTAAACGTGTGCGATTTTGAGGGCACGTTGGATTTGCCGGACACGGCACTGGCTAAGTTGGATGTGGTGATTGCCTCTATGCACGGCGGAACGATGCCGTGCGGCACACCGGAACAAATTACGCAAGCGTGGCTTACGGTGGCGAGGCACCCGCACGTGGATATTATCGGGCATTGCGGCACACCCGCCTATGCGTTTGATTACGAAACCGTAATTCCCGTGTTTGGGCAACACGGAAAAGTGGTGGAAATTAACGAAGGCACGTTCCGCGTGCGGCGGGATTCGGCAGAAAACTGCGCGCGCATTGCGCGGTTGTGCCAAAAGCACGGGGTGCGCGTAGCGGTGAATTCCGATGCGCATTACCACACCGCTGTGGGGTGTATGGATAACGCCGTGGCGTTGCTGGAAGAGGTGGGTTTTCCGCCTGAATTGGTAGTAAACAGTACCCGCGAGCGGTTGGAAGCGTTTTTGAAAGAAAAGAATGTAACCTTGTAAGACGAGGAGGATATAACAATGGTAACCATTGGTGTGGATTTGGGCGGCACGAACATTGTCGCCGGCGTGGTAAATGAGAATTATGAGATTTTAAGCAAAGCGCGTTGCAAAACGCGTATGCCGCGCCCCGCCGAAGACATTATACAAGATATGGCGCGTCTGTGCCGCGAAGCGGCGCAACAGGCGGGTGTGGCAATGAGCGAGATTGCCTCCGTGGGTATTGGGTGCCCCGGCACCTGCAACGCCGCGACCGGCGAAGTAGAATATGCAAACAACCTTAATTTTGACCACGTACCCCTGGTAGCGCGGATGAATGAATTGCTGGGTTTGCCCATATATATCGGTAACGACGCCAATGCCGCCGCGCTGGGCGAGGCGAAGGCGGGAGCCGCCAAAGGCAGCAACAGTTGTGTGTGCATTACGCTGGGCACCGGTGTGGGCGGCGGTATTGTGATAGACGGCAAAATTTACGAAGGTTGCAACTACGCCGGTGCGGAATTGGGACACACCGTGATTGAAATGAACGGTGAAGCGTGCACCTGCGGGCGCAAAGGTTGTTGGGAGGCGTACGCCTCTGCCACGGCGCTTATACGCCAGACCAAACGGATGATGGAGAAAGCCCCCAACAGTTTGATGTGGAAATTGGTGGGGAACGATATTGCTCGCGTTAGCGGAATGACGGCGTTTAGCGCCATGCGTGAGGGCGATGCCGCGGCAAAGGAAGTTGTAGACCGCTACGTTGAATACTTGGCGTGTGGCGTGGTGGACGTGATTAACGTTTTCCAACCCGATATTGTGTGCATCGGTGGAGGTATCAGCCACGAGGGTGAAACGTTGCTGACGCCGTTGCGTAAAATTGTGGAAAAAGAACGGTACAGCCGATACGCACAGAAACAAACCGAAATCCGTGCGGCGGCATTGGGCAACGATGCGGGGATTATTGGGGCGGCTTGCTTGGGCCGCTGAGCAACGAATGAAACGGAGGAATGGGTGTGTGCTTGCAAACGGTGGATAGTTTTCTTGCAGAAATAGGTTGCCATATAAGCAAACAAGAGCCGATGGCGGCGCATACCACGTTCCGTATTGGCGGTGCGGCCGACCGATTGGTGACGGCTGCCACGTGCGAACAAGCGGCTGCCGTCATACGGGTGTGTCGGGAAACGGATACACCGTTACTGGTGCTGGGGAATGGCTCGAACTTACTGGTGAGCGATGACGGCATTGAAGGCGTGGTGTTGCGGTTGGCACCGCCCGACGCGGCAATCACCGTTACGCAAGACGGGTACTTAACGGCGCACGCGGGTGTGCCGCTTTCCAAGGTGTGTGTGGCCGCGGCGGAGGCCGGTCTTTCGGGGCTGGAATTTGCTTTTGGTATTCCGGGCACGATGGGCGGCGGCGTGTATATGAATGCGGGCGCTTACGGCGGCCAGTTATCCGATGTGGTTGTTTCGGTAACGGCGTTAAACACCGCGGGAGAAATGGTGAACATAGCGGCAGAAGAACTGGCGCTGGGGTACCGCCACAGTGCGTTTATGGAACGCGAGTGGGTAATTTGGTCGGTGACACTCAAGTTGACGCCAGCAGAACCAACCGCCATTCGCGCGGCAATGGACGAGTATTTGGCGCGCCGCCGCGCGAAGCAACCGTTGGAATACCCCAGCGGGGGGAGTTTCTTTAAGCGGCCGAGCGGGCATTTTGCCGGAGCGCTGATTGAACAGTGCGGGTTAAAAGGATTGACCGTGGGCGGTGCGCAGGTGAGCGAAAAACACGCCGGGTTTTTAATCAATCGCGGTGGCGCGACCTGCGCCGACGTGATGGCGCTGTGCAATGAAGTGCGGCGGCAGGTAAAAGAGCGGTTTGATGTGGAATTGGAGAGAGAAGTGAAACTCGTCGGGCGATGACCCAAAACAAGGAGGCGGCGTATGTCGTTTTCATCGGACATAAAAAATGAATTGGCAGCACTAACCAACGAGCGGGCTTGCTGTGACACCGCGCAGGCGTACGGCATGGCGGAGTTTGGGCGTGCTTTTGCGGCAACGGCGGTGTCGTTGCAAACCGAGAACGCGGCGGTGGCAGAAAAATATGCGGCATTGTTGGAAACCGTATGCGGAGCGGTGCCGTTGCATACGGCACCCGCGCACGGCAAACCGGGAATGCATACCGTTACAGTTGCCGAGGGACAAGCCGGCACCGTAACCGAGCGGTTTGGGCATGGCGGCAAAGAGGTAACCTTGCGCATTAACCGTGCCGTGTTGGAATGTGAGCAGTGCGCGGCGGCGTTTGTACGCGGTGTGTTTTTGGTGTGTGGAGCGGTGACTAATCCGCAAGTAGATTATCATTTGGAATTTAATGTGCCCTACCTGAACCTAAGCCGCGATTTAACAGCGTTGTTGGGCGAATTGGGATTAACGGCACGTACGGTACGTCGTAAAGGCAACTACGTGGTGTATTTTAAGGAAAGCGAACAGATTGAGGATTGCTTAACACGTATGGGCGCGATGAGTGCCTCGTTGGAATTGATGAACGTAAAAATCGTGAAAAGCATACGCAACAACGTGAACCGCGCCGCCAACTGCGAGAGTGCCAATTTGGATAAGACGGTGGCGGCGGCGTTAGTGCAGGCAGAAGCGGTGCGCAAAATTGAACGGCAACTGGGATTGGAAGCGTTGCCGGAGGAATTGCGGGAATTGTGTCGTTTGCGGTTGGAAAATCCCGATTTTTCTTTGCGGGAACTGGGCGAACAATTGCAGCCGCCGCTGAGTCGGTCGGGTGTGAATCACCGTTTACGGCGTATTATGGAAATGGCGGACGAATTGTAAAAAACGGCAAAGGGGGCGGCGCGCGTGGCGTTTGCACATCTTCACGTTCATAGCGAATACAGCTTGCTGGACGGCGCGTGTCGTCTGGACGGGCTGATTGCGCGTGTGAAAGAACTGGGCCAAACCGCGGTAGCGGTAACCGACCACGGCGTGATGTA
>JAZRRV010000065.1:0-1261 GCA_045651085.1 Acutalibacteraceae bacterium | reverse complement strand
GATGCTCAACAAGGCCTCTGGCGATGATAGTCAAGAGTGCCTTCAAAGCATTTCTTCCTTTCGGCTATCCGATGATACTCAGTCGATGATGCCGGCCTTTTTCAGCAGCACCTTCACGGTATCGGTGGGCTGGGCGCCGTTCGCAATCCATTTTTGCGCCTTTTCTACGTCCACTTTCACCACGGCCGGCTCTTCCAGCGGGTTGTAATAGCCCAGTTCCTCAATAAAACGACCGTCGCGGGGATAGCGAGAATCCGCCACAACAATACGATAGAACGGAGCTTTTTTTGCGCCCATACGACGCAATCTAATTTTTACTGCCATTGTGTGTACCTCCAAAAGTGTTTATTCTTCAAACCCAACCGCTGTGCGGTTATGAATTGAATACCAATTAAAATCCGAACTTGCCGCCGGGCATACCGCCCAACCCAAATCCGCCCGGCAACCCCATACCGCGGCCGCCTTTTTTGCCCATCGACTTCATGCGCTTCATTAATTGACGCATCGTGTCGTACTGCTTGAGTAGCCGATTCACATCTTCCACCCGCATTCCACATCCCGCGGCAATGCGCCGCTTGCGGGAGGGGGTTATGATGTTCGGCTTTTCGCGTTCCCGCTTGGTCATCGATAAAATGATGGCCTCCACACGGGCAAACTGCTTTTCGTCAATATCCACATCTTTGAGTTGCTTTCCTACACCCGGAATCATACCCAGCAAACTCTTGATGTCCCCCATTTTTTGAATTTGGCGGAATTGGTCCAACAAGTCGTTCATATCAAACGAATCCTGCCGGAGTTTTTGCGCCAATGCCTCGGCTTCGCGGTCGTCAATCTGCTGCTGGGCTTTTTCAATGAACGACAGTACGTCCCCCATACCCAAAATACGGGAAGCCATACGTTCGGGATGGAACACTTCCAAATCGTCCAATTTTTCGCCCGTGCCGGCAAATTTTACCGGTTTACCCGTTACCGCACGCACCGACAAGGCCGCACCGCCGCGGGTATCACCGTCTAACTTGGTAAGAATCACGCCGCTGAGTTCCAGCGTTTCGTTAAAAGACTGAGCGACATTCACTGCATCTTGCCCCGTCATGGCGTCCACCACCAGCAAAATTTCCTGCGGCGTTACCGCCGTGCGAATGTTTTTCAGTTCAGTCATTAACTGCTCATCAATGTGCAAACGACCGGCCGTATCCAAAATAACGTAATCGTTGCCGTGGTCACGCGCGTGCGCCACCGCCTGTTTGGCAATGTCCACCGG
>JAZRRV010000064.1:0-7767 GCA_045651085.1 Acutalibacteraceae bacterium | reverse complement strand
CGGTAATTTTTAACATCCACTGGCTTTTTACCTTGTGAACCACTTCGCCGCCGCACCGCTCGCACACGCCGCCGACCACTTCTTCGTTTGCCAGCACGCATTTGCAAGAGGTACACCAGTTTACCGCCATTTCCTTTTTATAAGCCAAGCCCTGCTTAAATAATTGCAGAAAAATCCACTGCGTCCACTTGTAATATTCCGGGTCGGTGGTGTTAATTTCCCGCGTCCAGTCAAAGGAAAGGCCCAACCCCTGCAACTGCGCCTTAAACCGCGCCACGTTGTTTTTAGTCACCTCTTCGGGGTGGATGTGGTGTTGAATGGCAAAATTTTCGGTGGGCAGGCCAAACGCATCCCATCCCATAGGATACAACACGTTGTACCCCTGCATCCGCCGTTTGCGCGCCACCACGTCCAACGCAGTGTACGAGCGGGGATGCCCCACGTGCAACCCCTGACCCGACGGGTAGGGGAACTCCACCAGCGCAAAATACGCCGGTTTGCTGTAATCATCAGAGGCGGCAAAGGTGTTTTCCGTCTCCCACTTGTGCTGCCATTTCTTTTCAATAACAGCGGAATCAAACTTTTTCATTGGTATCCCCCTCCAAAAAACTGGCCGTATCCAAAACGTTTGCATCTTGCCACAAACGTTCTAAATCGTAAAATTCGCGAGAACTCTCCAAAAACACGTGCAACACCACCGAACCGAAATCCAACAGCGTCCACAACGCCGTGTTGTAGCCCTCCGTGTGAAGCGGGTGAACACCCGCCGCCGCCAACGCGGTTTCCACGTAATCTATGAGTGCTTTTACCTGCGTGGTACTGCCGCCCGAAGCGATAATAAACCGGTCGGCCAACGAGGTAACCCCGCTGACATCCAACACGCGAATGTCGCGTGCTTTGTGTGTGTCCAACGACACAACGATGGCTTTGGTTATTTCATTCAGCGTCATAGTTTACCCCGCTTTTTTGGTCGTCGTTGTGGTGCTTTGCGCGGTTGTGCTTGTTGATGACGCTTCCACAAACCCCGTTTGCGTTACCGCAACATCCGCAAGTACCTGCCGATGCGTGTTTTCCGTACCCCCGGTTGCCAACTCCGTCACCTGCAAATCCGCTTCGGTCACTTCGTTGTCATAGGGGTGGAAATCCGCGTTAAGCACCTTTGCCAACGAAGCGCGGTGCACGCTGTAGTACGAATTGGCGTTAAAGGCGGTAATCTCGCCGGGGATGATTTGCGCCGTCATCTTTTCCGGCTTTACTTTTTTGAGTTCTTTTACCAAGCTCACCATATCGGCGGCGGTCATATTGCTGCGAATGGGTGTAGACCCGCTCATTAGCGGTATGAGCGACGTATCGTTCAACTGTTTCTCGCTTTGAGCACACAACCGCTGGAACAACGCCAAAAACACCTTGCGTTGCCGCACCAGACGCGCCACGTCGCCGCTCACGCCCTTGTCACGTTTGAGTACATACTCCAAGGCACCCGCGCCGTCCAATGTTTTCACGCCTTTGCCGTAAGACGTTTCGCCCAGTTTCATGGCGGATTCCAACTCCACGTCCACGCCGCCGAGCAAGTTTATCAGTTTAACAAACCCTTCTTGCGGCAAAAAGAAGTAGCCATCCACCGGTAACGAATACTGCTCGTTAAAAATGGAGCAAACGTTATACCACTGCGAGCCCTTTTTGGTGGTCACGGTATGGCCGGCGGCTTTGTGCTGGTCAATTTCCGTTTTATAAATACGCTTGCCTTCAAATTCGCACCAATCCAGCGGTGCGGGGTTGCCCCACACACTGCCCGCTTTTTTTACCGCCCAAGCATCACTGTCGCCCAAATACGTGTCTTGCGGCACTTCCAAAATGCTGAGGGTGTCTTTTTTCTTATCGTGGCACACCAGCGAAAGACGCTCGGTGTTTCCCGTTTCGGGGTCGGCTCCCAACAAGCCCACCACATAATACGCCACTTTGTTTTGCAACGCCGTGGGGGTGGTGTCCAGCACGTTCACATCCGATGCGGTATTGTCCTTATGCTGGGAGGTGTTGTTAATCATCTGCGCCAATACAAAGCCGAAAATAACCACCAAGGCAATAAACGACAAACCCGCAATGGTTAGAATACTGCTGCCTTTCATACGCTTTTTGCCGGCCGTTTTCTTCTTGCGTGTATCTTTTGCCATTAGTTGCCACCGTTCCTTTCCCGATATTCTTCATAACACTTCAGTGTGTCCGGATGCACCGAGCACCCCTGTGCGTGTAAATCTTCAATCGTGTACGCTAACGCGTAGCGCATTGCCTCGTCCGCATCACGCTCTGCCAATTCGCGAATCACCTCTACGTCGGGGAAATCGCGGTCTTCGGAGGTGAAATCTGCTAAATACAGCGCCACTTCTGCCGTGCTCATCCCCGCGCGACCGGTGGTATGATACCGCACCGGCAACAAAATCTCCGGGTCGGTAATGCCTAAAATGTGTTCCAAAAACACCGCGCCCGCGTGGGCGTGCCACAATTTCGGTGATTGCTGTTCCACGGCGTCTAACAGTATACCAAAGTCTGCAAAAATTTGCAACTGGGAATCGCCGTCGGTATCTTTCAAAATATCGTGCAGCAACCCCGCCGTGTAAGCTTTATCCGGGTCGGCTCCGTACAGGTGTGCCAAATGCTCCGCCTGCTTGGCCACCGCCAACGAATGACGATACCGTTTGGGCGTTAACCGCCCGCGCAAAATGCGGCAGTATTGCTCGTTGGGCGAATGATGCTCCTGCACAACGGTATATAACCCCTGTGCGGCCATATATGCCGCCACCGTGTCCGGCACCAGTTCCTTTACCGATTGCCCTGCACGCACTCGCTCGCGAATTTGGGTAGACGACACGTACGGCGTGTCAAACTCCTCCACCACGCACCGTGCGCCCTGCGCTTCCAGTGTGGTGGCATACGCGCGCAGTGTATCCACGGGAACGCCGTCACGCGGTACGGTGCACAGTACCGCCAAACGGGCAATATCGGCAAACCGATGCCAACTGCCCAGCGTAAGAAACATATCCGCACCCACCAACAAAAATAAGGTGGCTTCCGGTTGGGCACGCTTCATTTCTTCCAGCGTATCCACGGTGAAACTGGCGCCGCGGCGGTTAATTTCCAACTCCGATACCGCCAGTTCGGGGTAAGGGTCGCACGCCAACCGACACATCGTCAGCCGGTCAATGGCAGGGGCCATTTCGGTTTTAATTTTATGCGGGGGCACAAACGTAGGCATAAATACCACACGGTCTAGGTTTAGACGTGCGGCAAATTCCCGCGCAAGCAGGATGTGCCCGTTATGAATGGGGTCAAACGTACCGCCAAACAACGCGATACGCGGTATATGCGCGCCGCTCATCGCACCCGGGGCAGCACAATCTTCGGCTCTTCCGGCGCGGGTCGGTACAGCACAAAGGTGCGACCAATAACCTGCACCACCGCCGCATTGGTAGCCGCCGCCAAACTTTCTGCCGCCTCGCGCGCGGTCAGGGGAGCTGTCTCCAACACCTTGCCCTTAATTAACTCACGCGCGGTCAATGCGTCCTCTGCCTGCTTGACAATGGTATCTGCCATGCCGCCTTTGCCCACGTGTACAATGGCCTCCAGCGGATTTGCCAGCCCACGCAAGTAGGCGCGTTGTTTGCTTGTCATACTCGTTCTCCTATCCTCTTACGCAATGCCTCACGAAACGCACGCAACGCGTTGCCGCGATGGCTGATTGCGTCCTTTTCTTCTTCGGTTAATTCGGCCACCGTTTTGCCGCCCGCCACTATCATGAGCGGGTCGTACCCAAAACCGCGTTGCCCGCGTTCCTCGGTGCCGATAACGCCGTGCATCTCGCCCTCGGCGGTGAGCGGTTCACTACCATCGGGGAATACGCAACATACGGCACACACATAATGGGCGCCCCGCTTTTCCGGCGGTAGTCCGTCCAATTCCCCTAACAGTTTGCGGTTGCGGTCCTTGTCGGTGGCCTGCGGCCCGCCGTACCGTGCGGAATAAATGCCCGGTCCGCCGTTCAGCGCATCTACCGCGATGCCGGAATCGTCTGCAATGGCGGGTAATCCGGTTGCGGCACAGGCGGAAGCCGCCTTTAACAAGGCGTTTTCGGCAAAGGTGGTGCCGGTCTCCTCCACCTCCGGCAACTCCATGCCGAGGTCGCGGTCGGTGACGGCTTCAATGCCCAGCGGAGCCAAAATGCGTGCCAGTTCCGCCAACTTATCTTGATTATGGGTTGCAATAATATACCGCATACGCTCACTCCCTAAATAAACCGTCGGCAAATGCCTCCGCGTCAAACGGTTGCAAATCGTCAATGCCTTCGCCCACGCCAATGAATTTTACCGGCACGTCCAGTTCTTCGTGGATGGTCAGCACCACCCCACCGCGCGCCGTGCCGTCTAACTTTGTCAGCACAATGCCGGTAATGCCCGCAACCTTGCAAAATTCCCGCGCTTGATTGACGGCGTTTTGCCCCGTAGTAGCATCCACCACCAGCAACACTTCCACCGCCGCTTGGGGCAATTCGCGGTCGATAATACGGCGCATTTTGTGCAGTTCATCCATTAAATTTTTCTTGTTGTGCAGACGTCCGGCGGTGTCGCAAATCACCACGTCTGCGCCGCGTGCTTTTGCCGCCGAAACGGTGTCAAACACCACCGCCGCCGGGTCGGCACCCTGCGTGTGGCGAATACACTCCACGCCGGCACGCTGTGCCCAAATCTCCAACTGTTCAATAGCGGCGGCGCGGAACGTGTCTGCTGCACCTAAAATTACGTGCTTGCCCTGCACTTTCAACCCCGCCGCCAACTTGCCGATGGTGGTGGTTTTGCCCACACCGTTAACACCGATAACCAAAATCACCGACGGGCGGGTGCTCAAGTTTAATTCTTGCTCGCCTGCCAGCATTTGCGCCACGGTCTCGCGCAGCAATTCGCGAATGGCAGTCGGGTCGGTAACGCCGCGCTCCTTAACCAACGCACGCACCCGTTCACACACCGCCTGCGCGGTGGCAACGCCTACGTCACCCGCAATCAGTACTTCTTCCAATTCCTCAAACAGTTCTTCGTCAATGCGGGTAAATGCCGCCAGCATACTGTTAACAGTACCAACCAACGATTCCCGCGTTTTGCGAAGACCTTCACCGATTTTACTGAAAAACCCCATACGTTCTCCTTTTTTACGGATTACCGTCCGTAATGCCCAGTTTTGCCTCAACCTCGCTTGCGCGCAGTTCCAACAACTTGGAGATACCCTGCTCTTGCATTGTCACGCCGTACAGCACGTCGGCTTCCTCCATCGTGCCGCGGCGGTGCGTAATAACAATAAACTGCGTTTTGTCGCACATCCGCCGTAAATACTGCGCATAGCGGTCCACGTTCACATCGTCCAACGCGGCTTCTACCTCGTCCAGCATACAGAACGGAGAAGGTGTTACCTTCAAAATAGCAAACAACAACGCCGTGGCTACCAGCGCCTTTTCGCCGCCGGACAGCGCGTCCATATTCAAAATCACCTTGCCGGGCGGCTGAGCGTGCATTTCTATGCCGGAATGAAGAATATCATCCGGTTCGGTCAGTACCAGTTCCGCCTTACCGCCGCCGAACAAATCGCGGAATACTTCACCGAAATACTCGTTAATCTGGCGGAAGCGCGTTATGAACATATCGCGCATTTGCGCCGTCAGTTCACCAATGAGTTTCAGCAATTCCTCGCGCGAAACTTCTACGTCGTTCACCTGAGTGCTTAAGAACTCATACCGCCGGCTTACCTCGCGGTATTCTTCAATGGTGTCCACGTTCACGCTGCCCAAGGCGCGAATTTTGTTTTTCAGTTCGCTCAGGCGACGGTTGGCAAGCCCCATATCCTCAATCACGGCCGCTTGCTGTTCCGCCTCACTGCGAGTGAGCTCATATTCCTCGTACAACCGGCGCAGAATCTCCTCGGTCTCTTTTTGGGCGGCGGCACATTTTTCCTCCAACCGCGCTATTTCACGTCCGAGCAGTTCCCGTTCCTCCGCGGCACCACGGCTTTGTTGGCGTAACGCGGTTTGCCGCGCTTCCTCTTCTGTCCGCCGTGCCGTGAGCGTCTGGATTTGCCCCTCGGCCTCACGTGCTTGCGCGCGCAACTGCGCCGCTTGTTCGCGTAGCAATGCTTCTTGCGCCGTCAACTCTTCGCTGCGTACACGCAATTCCGCAATGCGCGCTTGCATCTGTTCGCGCGCACCATCTTGGTCCGCTTGACGCACGCGTAATTCCGCAATAGCGGCGTGCAAGCCCTCAATTTCCTTTTGATACCCTGCAATCGCCAGTTTTTGCTCGCCCATTCGTTCTGCCAACTGCTCACGCTGAGCGGCTAGTTGCTGGCGCCCGCCATCCAAAGCGGACAGTTCTGCTTCCAACGCCTCTTTTTTTGCGGTGATTTCGGCGCTTTGCCTGGTTGCCTCTTCCACACTGCGGCGGCAATCGGCGGCACGGGCATTGAGTTCCTCTACCTCACGCGTAGCCGCCGCCAACGAGTTCTCGCACCCCTCTACCAATTCGGCCAAGCGGTGGAGTTCACCTTCCAGACGAATACTGTCTTCTTGCGCGGTGGTCAATTCGCCCTGAACGCCGGACAATTCCGCCTGCACGGCGGCTACTTCTTGCCCGAGAACTTTTAACGCTTCCCGCTCGCTTTCGGCTTTGGCAACCAGTTTGGCGCGCTCGGCATCCAACCGTTCAATCTCACTCCGGCGGGATAACAACCCCGCCTCTTTTACGTGCGAACCGCCCGACAGCGAACCACCCACATTTACCACTTGTCCGTCCAGCGTTACCACGCGGAATTTGTGCCCGTATTTGCGAGCAATCACCACGGCGCAATCCAAATCCTCGGCCACCACCACGCGACCCAGCAAGTGACACGCAATGGCTTCGTACTCTTTGTCGGTACGCACCAATTCGTCCGCCAAGCCCACAAAACCGCTCTCATTCGCCAACCCTTTTTCCGTTAATCGGTTCCCGCGAATGGACTCAATAGGCGAAAACGTGGCGCGCCCGTTTTTACTTTGTTTCAAGTACGCAATGCCGCGTTTGGCATCTTCTTCCCGCTCTACCACAATGTTCTGAGCGGCGCCTCCCAAGGCCGTTTCAATCGCCAAAGCATACGCCGCATCCGTATGGATTAACCGCGATACCGGTCCGCGCACACCGCGCAATTCTCCGCGTTGTGCCTGCTTAACCACCAAACGCACACTGTGAGAGAAGCCCTCGAGATTGCGTTCCATTTCTTCTAACAAGCCAATGCGCCGTGTCTTTTCCTCCACGTCTAAATCCGTGCGGTCGGCTTGTTGACGAGCGCTTTCCAACCGCGCACTGCGGGTGGAAAGGCGCAGCTCGTACCCGCGCGCGGCATTTTGCAGTTCACCGATTTTTTCTGCCAATGCGTCGTAATCCGCACGACAGGCCTCTTGTTCACTGCGTAAAGCGTCCCGCCGCACCGTGTGCTCGGCCAACGCACCCGTTAACTGCGATAGCCGCAACGTAATTTCCGAAAGCGACGATTCCCCCGTTACGGCGCGTACCCGCATATCCGACAATTGCGTGGCAAATGCCGCCGCTTGACGGTTCATTTCCTCCATACGGCCGGAAACTTCCTCGTTACTGTGGAGCAGGGCTTCCCATTCCTCCGTCAGCGCTACTTGGCACCGTTCCGACTCGGCAATGCTTTCCTGCTTGGCGGCAATCGTCGCCTCGTGCTCGGTCACCACCG
>JAZRRV010000063.1:0-4304 GCA_045651085.1 Acutalibacteraceae bacterium | reverse complement strand
TGAAACGCGCGTGGTGGAAAAAGTTTGTGCAGGAAAACCCCTACAACGTGGGGTTGGACGCCGCCATTTTAATGAATCCGCAAACGTGGGTGGCCAGCGGGCACTTGGCGGGTTTTTCCGACCCGTTAATGGACTGCCGCGAATGTCACGAGCGGTTCCGTGCCGATAAGTTGATTGAGGATTGGTGCGCCGAACACGAATTTACGCTCCCCAAACCCATTGACGCCTTTTCGCAGGACGAAATGAAGGCGTTTGTGGAGGAGCACGCTATCCCCTGCCCCACCTGCGGCAAGCATAATTTTACGGATATTCGTCAGTTTAACCTGATGTTCAAAACGTTCCAAGGCGTTACGGAAAACGCCAAAAACACCGTGTATCTGCGCCCCGAAACCGCGCAAGGCATTTTTGTGAACTTCCCCAACGTGCAGCGTTCCACCCGCAAAAAGTTGCCGTTTGGTATTGCGCAAATCGGCAAATCCTTCCGCAATGAAATTACGCCCGGCAACTTCATTTTCCGCGTGCGCGAGTTTGAGCAGATGGAACTGGAATTCTTCTGCCAGCCCGGCACGGATTTGGAGTGGTTCCGTTATTGGCGGGAATTCTGCCATAACTGGTTGCTGGCCATTGGCTTAAAAGAGGAGAACATTCGCCTGCGCGACCACGACCCCGAGGAATTGTGCTTTTATTCCAAGGCGACCACCGACTTTGAGTTTTTGTTCCCGTTTGGCTGGGGCGAACTGTGGGGCGTGGCCGACCGCACGGATTACGACTTGACCCAGCACCAGCAAACCTCCGGCAAGGATATGACGTATTTTGACCAAGAGACGGGCGAGCATTACGTCCCCTACGTGGTGGAGCCGAGTTTGGGCGTGGAGCGCACCGTGCTGGCGGTGCTGTGCGACGCGTACGACGAAGAAGTGGTGGACGCCGAAAAGAACGACACCCGCACCGTGTTGCGCCTGCACCCCGCGCTGGCGCCGTTCAAGGCGGCGGTGTTGCCGCTTTCCAAAAAGTTGAGCGAGCCGGCGCGCGCCGTGTTTGAGCAGCTTTCGCGCGATTTTATGGTGGACTTTGACGACGCCGGTTCCATTGGCAAGCGCTACCGCCGCGAAGATGAGATTGGCACGCCGTTCTGCATTACGTACGACTTTGATTCCGCAGACGACAACTGCGTGACGGTGCGCGACCGCGACACGATGCAGCAAGAGCGCGTGGCGATTGCGGACCTGAAAGCGTATTTAACCGAAAAGATTGCGTTTTAAGATAGCGCGTTACAAAAACGACAACGGACACGAGAGGAAATCCTCTCGTGTCCGTTTTTTTGCTCTGTCAGAAATGCGATTTGTCCGTGGGGTTGTTAACGATGCCGAACGCCACCAACACCGGCAACAGCACGTTGAGCAAGCCGTCCACCGTGGCGCTGATGTCCACGCCGCCGAACTCTTTAACGCAAAACACTACCAGTGCCGCCACCGCGAGCCACAAAGCCCACGAGCGAAACCGTTGTAAAAATTGTTGCATAGCCCTTTCTCCTTTTGTTACGACAATACCGTTCCCAGCACGCCGCCGATAAGCGCGCCCACCACGCCGGTCACCACGGCGGCAACCGCCTTTTCCCAGCGGGCGGCGGGGAGGTGTTTGAGTTCGCGCACGTCTTGGTGCAGTTCGGCAAACTGCTCGTGCAGGGTATCCACCTTGGAACTGGTCACCGCCACCGCCTCGGTTAGGGTGCGCAGGTCGTGCATTTCGCCTTCCAAATCTTTCACACGATGCTCCACGCTTTTCAGGCGTGTTTCGTGCTGCATAACCTTGGATGCCATACTGTCCATATTACACCCTCACAATCTCGGCTTGCACGCCGTCCACCGCACTGCCCAACACGCCGGCGTAACCGTCGCCGGTTGAGTCGGTAAGCCCCGTACACCAGCCGTGCCAGCGGGAGGTGGAAAGTGACGTGACGCGATAGCGCAGAGCATAGCCCTCGGCCCCGTCCAACGTCATTTGCACGGCGTCGATGGGTTTGCCGCGCACCCCTGCCCAGCTTTTTTGGCTGGTTACCCACGGCAGCCACCCGCCGCCCAACTGATGTACGCGGTAGGTAATCACGCCCGTTTCGGGGCGCAGTTGCAGTGCCGACACCGCCTGCCCGAACACGCCCGCGTAGCCGTTTGGCCCATCGCCGCATTCGGTTACCCACGGCAGCCACCGCCCGCTTACAAACACGCGGTAGCGAAGCGGAATAGCGGCGCGGGCGGGCAAATCCGCCTCCAGGTAGGGCGTGGGGTCCACGCGGGTGCCGTTCTTGCGCACCTCAAAGTGCAAGTGTGCGCCAAAACTGCGCCCCGTGTTGCCCATCATGCCGATTTCTTGACCCTGTTTCACGGTTTGACCGAGTGTAACGGCTACTGTTGCCAGGTGAGCGTACAACGTCTCCACCCCACCGCCGTGGTCAATTTTTACGCAGTTGCCGTAACTGGCATTGCCCACCGCCAACTTGTTGTTCTTTTTGCCCGTTTGGCAAAACACCACCTTGCCGTCGCTGTGCGCAATAACGGTGTCGCGTTGCGATTTGTATTTTACCAAATCCACCGCCTTATGCCCTGCCGTGTATGCGGCGGTAATTTGATTGGTGCCGTGTTTCAGTACGCGACTGCTCATTGCAACACCCACCCTTTCTGCGTGGCAACTGCCTGCTCGTCTGCAGTGAGTTTCGCCAAGTTCGCGGCACCCAACGTCAGCGTTTTTGCCGTGCCGCCGGACAGGGTTTTCAGCGCGTTTATAAAATTCATCAAACTGTCGTGGGTAAGCGGTGACCAATGCAGGTCCAGCGCCACGTTTATCTCGCCCACAATGCCGTCCACCGTGGTAAGCGAGGTGCAGCCGTTAAACGTGCGCGAGCCGTACCCCACGGCGGTAAAATCTAAGCCGTGAATCTGCTCCAGCGCCGTGCAACCGTTAAACATATCCGTGATTACCGCGCACACGCTCGACATCACGTTGGACACGGTTTTGAGCGCGGTGGCACCTTGGAACATCATGGTAAACCGCCACGCTTTGCGCATATCCATGGCGGCGCCGTCAAACGCGGTGAGCACCGTGTTGTTAAAAAACGTACCGTAAAAATCCACCACGTTGGACGTGTCCAGCAGCGAGAGGTTGTTCAGAAAATACTTATTTCGGTTCTCCGCAAAAAAATGGTGCAAACTGTCCATTCGGGAGGTGTCGATATACGGGGCGCGGTGCGCCGTCGCCTCCCCCGCCGCGTGGACGTCAGTGATACATTGCGGCAGCGCCGCCACGGTGGCGACGGGTTCCATCCCCAACTCTGTCAGCGCCGTATTCACGTTGTGCAGCGCCGCACCCACTGCCTCACGGGCACTTTCTAACTCTTGCTTTAACGCCATACCGGCACTCTCCCCTTTCAATTATTCTTGTCACAATCATTAGCCAACTCCTTGATTTACCATCCGGACCCTACCAACCGGTCTTCCAAAGAGGACACGCGATTTCTTAAATCGCCAACCAGCGCGCAGAGCGACGCAAGCGCATCCTCCACCGTGGAGTAACCGCCGGCGTTGCAGGGAATAGCGCTCGCCCAGTGTTCGTGTTGAGCAATTGCCCTGTCCACGGCATCGCTGTCTGTTAACTGCTTCCAACCGCTCCAACCGCTGTCAAGTGAATACGAACCGACCCAAACGGCTGCGTTAAGTTTTTGTGTGCACCGAAAAGTAGCGCGGTCATTCCAACTTTTCAGCACTTCGAGCATCACGTATTGGTTCGGGTAAATTGCCGCATTACTCGCGCCAACGGTGCAAATAAGCATTGAGTTTGCCACCATTGCGGCAAAGATACCGTCAATCGTCTCACTCCCCGCCGTAAGCCCCAATTCGCCAAGCGTTTTGTATACGCGCATAGTATCGGCGGCGTTTGCTTTTTCGCTTAAGGCGGCTTCAACGTCTCGGCTTAGCTGATGCAAAGCTATATCAACCGTGCTGTTGGCAATGGGGTTACCGCTGTTCACATCCAACGCCGTGTCCACGGTAACGCAGGGGTGCCACACGCCCTCGCCCTCGCCTGTCAGCTCACGAATATCCTCCGCAATGCCGGAAAGTTCCTCCACCTGCTCCAACGTATCTTGGCAGCTATCCTCTGCCAGTTCCGCGCGTGTGGCGGCGGTCTCGGCACGCACGGCGTAGCCCGCGCCCGCGGCGGTGGCGTCTTTTACGGCATTTTGTGCCGCCGCGCGCGCATCCACGGCGGCGGGTGCCGCCCACGCCGCATCCCCGGGAGAGGGGGGGGCCCAC
>JAZRRV010000062.1:0-1277 GCA_045651085.1 Acutalibacteraceae bacterium | reverse complement strand
CCGGGGTTAATGGAGGCATCCACCTGAAAGCACTGAATGGCGTAGCCGGTATCGTCGTACACGTCCCGCGCCAAGCCGGACAAAATGCCCTGCGTGGCAGAAAAGCCCAACCCGCCGGCGTTGCCCAACGCCACCACGCGGTCACCCAACCGCATAGCGGTGGAATCGCCAAACTCCGCGGGTTTCAAATTGGTGGCGTCCACCTTAATCACCGCCAAATCGGTGGAGGTATCCGCCCCAATCACCTTGGCGTTTTTGTACACCGTGCCGTCGTACAACGTCACCTCCACGCGGGAGAAGGGTTTGTTGGTGCTTTCGTTCACCACGCAATGCCCGTTGGTAATAATGTACCCGTCTGCCGTCAGCACAATGCCGCTGGCAGAACCGGCTTTCACCTCTTGCGCGGTACCACTCTGCCCAAACGGGCGGTTGTTGTTAACCGCCGTGGTGGTGTACATCGTCAGCAACACGGTACTGTCCAAATTGCGGTCCACAATGTCGCGGCTGCTCAGCCCCTCCACCGTTTCGTCCAACTCGGTAATTTCCAGTGTGGGCGCGTTTGGGTTTTGTTGGCTGCCGGCTTGGCTTTGCCCGCCGTTTGGCGCGGTGGGCAACCCGTTTTCGCGCACGGCCAACACCAACAGTACGGAAAGTGCGGCAATCACCGCCACACACGTCACGCTGATAATCGCCACCGCCACGCCGGCACCGCCTTTTTTGCGGGGCGGCCTCGGCGGCATAGGCGGGGTCTGATTCCAGCCGTAAGAGGAATACGGCGCCTGTGGCGCAGGCGGCGTTTCCGCCTTAGGCGGTTGCGTATCGTTCGGTTGTTCACCGCCGTTTGTCGTTTGTTCGGGTTCTTCTGTGGGATAGTGATTCCACGAATCCATACCGTATCATACCTTTCGCTTAATCTGTTGTAAGTATATCATCGTTTTGTGTCGGTTTGTTGAACAAAATTCACTTTTTTTGTAAATGCGGAGCGTTTTTTTCGGTATCGGGCAACCAAAACATAAATTCGCAATACTCACCCTCGGTCGAGCGCACCGTAATTTCCCCGCCGTGCAAGTTCAGCACGGATTTCACAATATACAACCCCAAACCGGTGCCGTTTTTGTCCACCCCGCGGGAGCGTCCGCTTTTGTAAAACCGTTCAAAAATATGCGGCATTTCCGCAGCGGGAATGCCCTCGCCGCTGTTGCGCACCACACATACGGTGCGATCGGCGGCACGCGCCACCGTCACCGTGATAGTACCGCCCTCATTTGTAAATTTTA
>JAZRRV010000061.1:0-2186 GCA_045651085.1 Acutalibacteraceae bacterium | reverse complement strand
AGGAGAAAAAATTCAGTTGGTAGGTTTTGGTACGTTTGAGGTTCGCGCTCGCGGTGCTCGCACCGGTCGCAATCCCCGCACGAAGGAAACCATCACTATCCCGGCTTCTAAGCAGCCCGTTTTCAAGGCGGGCAAGGCGTTCAAAGACGCTGTTGCAAAATAAGTTTGGCTTATACGAAGCCGCCCGAAATCGGGCGGCTTTTCGTTTGCAGAGGAGTAGTTATGCGACTGGATAAATATCTTAAGGTTTCCCGCATCATTAAACGCCGCACCGTAGCAAATGAGGCGTGCGACGCCGGGCGTGTGTCGGTTAACGGCAAGGTAGCTCGGGCATCGTATGATGTTAAGGTAGGGGATGTGCTTGTCATTCAATTTGGTACGCGGGAACTTAAAGCAGAGGTTGTCAGCGTACAGGAAACGGTGGCAAAAAACGAGGCAGCGTTGCTTTATAAATTGTTGTAACACAAAACCGACGGGGGTACACCGTCGGTTTTGTCATATTCCTCTTTGGCGGGACATATAAGTCCGGTGAGGGGGCGGAACTATGAAGGAGCAAATACAAGAACTGCACGGGATGCCGCATTTGGTCAGTTTGAGTGACCGCCGCGCGTTATCGGTATCCGGTGTGCAGGATGTGGATAGCTTTGACGATATGACGGTGGTCATTTATACCGACCAAGGCGCTCTCACTGTAAAGGGAAGCGGATTACACATAAATCGCTTGAATATTGAGACCGGTGACCTGGCACTGGAGGGTATGGTGGAATCGTTGGTGTATACCGAGGTGAGTAACCGCTCCGGCGGGTTCTTCGGTAAGTTGTTTCGGTAACGGCTATGGGGTTTGCGAATGCGGAACAGTTGCGCGAACTGTTCTTATCCGGCGGGATGGGTTTTTTGCTGGGTGCTTACTACGATGTGTTTCGTCTGTGGCGCACGTGGCGGCATTCATCCAAGGTATCCGTGTTTGTTCAAGATTGTGTGTTTTTTTGTACCGCCGCGGTGGTTGTGTTTTTGTTTTCGTTGGCGTTAACTAAGGGCGTAGTGCGTGTTTATACTTTATGCGGCGTTGCGATTGGTTTTGGCGCTTATCGGTACACGGTGGGATTGGCGTTGTTGCGTATCGTTACGCTGTTATATCGGTGGGCGAGATGGCTTGTGGGTTTTGCAAAGCGTTGGGTGAGTGCGCCGGTGCGGTGGCTGGGTAACCGCTTGCGTGTACCGTGGTGTTTTTTGTGCGAAAAAAGCAAAAAACTTGCGAAAAAAAGTGAGAAAATTTTGAAAAAGGGCTTGAAACCTGTCCGTAATCTATTGTATAATTAACCTGTGTATTTTTACGGAAAGGAGAGGGCGGTATGCGTGTTGTAAAACCAAAGAAAAAAAGTTTGTTGTTGCGCATTGCGTTGCTGGCTCTCTCCGTGTACGTCGTGGTGTCGTTGGTTCAGTTGCAGTTACAGTTAGACCAAGGGCAACAGCGGCTGGATGAACTCAACCGTCAGTTGGATGAGCAGGAAAGCATTAAATTGATGCTGCAAAACAAACTGGACGGCTATGAGGATTATTTAGAGCAGCAGGCACGTAAGCAAGGTATGGCGAAACCGGGTGAGACCATTTTGGTTGAAATCCCGAGCGAGTAATTTTCAAAAGCAGTAGGGGGAACTCCGCAACATGGCATTGGAAGTGGGCGCTTGCGTCGAAGGAAAAGTGACCGGCATTACAAAATTCGGCGCATTTGTTGAGCTGGAAGACGGCAAAACAGGTATGGTGCATATTTCGGAAGTGGCACCAACGTATGTGCAGGAGATTCGTGACCACGTCACGGAAAACCAAACGGTAAAGGTTAAAATCCTCAGCATTGGCGAGGACGGGAAAATCAGTCTTTCCATTAAAAAGGCGATGGCACCGCCACCACGCACCAATCGTGGTCCTGCACCGCGTCGCACTTCGCCGGGGCGTCCCGGTGGTTTTGAATGGCAGCCATCTCGCACGGCGGACAACGCCAGTTTTGAAGAGATGATGTCCCATTTCAAACAGACCAGTGATGAGAAAATGTTGGATTTGAAACGTTCGCTGGACGGCAAGCACGGCGGTTTTACCCGCAAGCGTTCCTAACGGGGGGTTGACTTATCGGAAACAAAAACTAATCGTAGCCACCGGGAAGAGGAGAGTTTAAAAAAGGGGGAGGGCGG
>JAZRRV010000060.1:0-7420 GCA_045651085.1 Acutalibacteraceae bacterium | reverse complement strand
CCCGCGAACGATGACGATTTTCTGTACATCAGTTCCGGCACGTGGTCGCTGCTCGGCGTGGAGCGAATGAGCCCCGACTGCAGCGAGGAGAGCCGCGCACTGAACTTCACCAACGAGGGCGGCGTGGACTACCGTTTCCGTTACCTCAAAAACATTATGGGCTTGTGGATGTTGCAGTCCGTCAAGCGGGAACTGAACGACGAATACGGTTTTTCGGAACTGTCCGATATGGCGCGCGCCGCGGACATCGCCTCGGTGGTGGATGTGAACGATATGCGGTTTTTAGCCCCGCCAAGTATGATAGAAGCGGTAAAAGCACTGTGCGGCGAAACGGGGCAAGCCGTGCCGCAAACGGTGGGCGAGGTGTGCAAAGTCATTTACCTCAGTTTGGCGCAGTGTTACGGTGAGGCCGTCTGCGAAATGGAGCAGGTAACCGGCAGAACGTACAGCCGTCTGCACATTGTGGGCGGCGGCTGTCAAGACGGGTATTTGAACGAACTCACCGCCGCCGCCACCGGCAAAGCGGTGTACGCCGGCCCCATTGAGGCAACGGCACTGGGCAACCTGCTGGTACAAATGCTGGCGGGCGGGGAATTCACCTCGCTGTTTGAAGGGCGCGAGGCAATTGCCCGTTCCTTTGCCGTAACCCCCGTGGAATAACGCGGGCTCCCAAAAAAATGCTTGCATTTTTTGGAAAGATGTGTTATACTAATACACGATGATAGTATGGTAGTAAAGGAGTGGGGCAACCCGCTCCTTTGCATTTGCTGTCGAAACAAAGGAGAAATGGTATGGCACAACACAAAAAACCCGCCGGCGCAGCCGGCATTGCCGCCGTGTGCCGGGAACTGGCCACTCCGTTGGCGGAGCCACTGGGTCTCACGCTGTGGGACGTCCGCTTTGTCAAGGAGGGAGCCGATTGGTTCTTGCGCGTGGTTATCGACAAAGCCGGCGGTGTCGGCATTGACGACTGCGTGGCACTCACTCACGCACTCAACCCGGTGCTGGACGAGGCAGACCCCATTGCCCAATCGTATTGTTTGGAGGTTATGTCTCCCGGCATTGAACGCGAACTCACCCGACCGGAGCATTTCGCCGCCTTTGCGGGGCGTGCGGTCACGGTCAAATGTTACCGTCCCACCGAAGGTCGGCGGGAATGGGTCGGCACCCTTGTGGGGTGCGACGAAAGCACGCTCACGCTGGAAACGGCGAATGGCGAACAACGGCAATTTTCCCGCAAGGACATTGCGACGGTGCGCGCAGTGGACGAATGGGATAACGATAGTATAACGGAGGAATGACACGACATGACTGGAAACGCGGAATTTTTTGAGGCACTGCGCCTGCTGGAAAAGGAAAAGGGCATCGACGGTGCCTACTTGCTGGAAAAAATCCAAGCGGCGATTGTGCTGGCTGTAAAAAAGGATTACGGCGGAGAAGAGAACATTCTGGTAAAAATGGACCCGACCACCGGCGAATTTGCGGTATCGCTGTTTAAGCGCGTGGTGGAGGAAGTGGAAAATCCGGAGGAAGAATTTTTGCCGGAGGAAGCGGTGCGCTACCAGCCCAACGCCAAGGTGGGGGACACGGTAGAAATCAAACTGGAAACCCGCCAGTTTGGGCGCATTGCGGCACAAACGGCAAAACACGTTATCCGCCAAGGCATTCGCGAGGCGGAGCGCGGCCAACGCTTTGCGGAACTGCAACGCCACAACCAAGAACTGGTAACGGCGCTGGTCACGCGGGTGGACCCGCGCACCGGTTCCGCCACGGTGGAAATCGGCAAAACGGAAGCGATTTTGCCCAAAACCGAGCAGGTGGGGGACGAACAACTGCGCGAGGGTATGCACGTCAAAGTCTACGTGGTGGACGTGAAAGACGGCGAAAAAGGCCCGCGCATGCTTATCTCCCGCACGCACCCGGGCTTGGTCAAGCGTTTGTTTGAAATGCAAGTGCCCGAAATTTTTGACGGCACGGTAGAAATCAAAGCCGTCTCGCGTGAGGCGGGCTCCCGCACCAAAATGGCGGTGCTCGCGCACGACGAAAACGTGGACGCCGTGGGCGCGTGTATCGGCGCCAAAGGCACCCGCGTAGCCGAGATTGTGGAAGAACTCGGCGGCGAAAAGATTGATATTATCGAATACAGCGAACAGCCGGAGGCGTTTATTGCCGCGGCACTCGCTCCCGCCAAAGTGGTCAGCGTAGAAGTGGACCCGGACGGTGCCAAAGCGTGCCACGTCAAGGTGCCGGACGCGCAACTGTCGCTTGCCATCGGCAACAAAGGCCAAAACGCGCGTTTGGCGGCGCGGCTCACGGGCTGGAAAATTGACATTCGCCCCGAAAGCGGCTTTTTCGGAGAAGAAAGTGACACGGCCACGGAGGGCTGATTTTAACAACACTTGTCTGGGAGGGTTGCCGTATGGCACCTGTAAAACGCACGCCGCTTCGTAAATGTACGGGTTGCGGCCAAATGAAACCGAAAAAGGAAATGGTGCGGGTGGTAAAAACCCCCACCGGTGACTTGTTGGTAGACCAAACCGGCAAGCAAGCGGGGCGCGGTGCCTACGTGTGCACAAACGACCCGGCGTGTTTGGCGGCGGCGCGCAAGGCGCGTCGGCTGGAAAAGGCGTTCGGCTGCCGTATTCCGGACGAAGTGTATGCCGAATTGGAGGCGTTGCAAACGAATGGCAACGGATAAACTTATCGGTCTGCTGGGTATGTGCCGCCGTTGCGGGCGGCTCACCGTGGGCTTTGATGCGGTAGCGGCGTTGTGCCGTTCCCCGCAGGTGTTGCTGATGCTCGCCGCGGACGCGGCACCGCGTACCGCGCGGCAACTGCGGTTTGCGGCCGACAAGCAACCCCTTTACCGTGTCCCGCTGGGAAAGGATGCCATCGCCCACGCCGTGGGCTCATCCCGTCCGGTGGCGGTGCTTGCCACCACCGACAGCGGCTTTATTCGGGCGTTGCGCCCCTTACTATCGCAAGAGGAGGAATCCCGCTATGATGATTAAATACCGTGTCAGCGAAGTCGCCAAGGATTTCGGCGTGCAGGCCAAGGAGATTATTGCCCTGCTCGGTCGGTTCTCCGACACGCCGAAGAAGAGTGCGACAGCGTTGCAAGAGGAAGAATTAGACATTGTCTTTGACTACCTCACCCAAAAATACAACCGTGACAATTTGGAGGAATACTTTGCCGAGGCAGACAGTCGCCGCGAGGCGGCCGCCGCACAGCGCAAGGCAGCCGCGCCCGCCGCGCCGGAACAACCGGAACAACCCGAAGAACCGGCGGCGCAAACGGCAGAAACGCCCGCCGCACCTGCCGCAGGCAATCTGGTTCCCGAGCAAATGCCCAAGAAAAAGAAGAACCCGCCGCAAACCCGCGGTCCCATTGAGCGCCGCACGGTGGATACCCGCACGGTGCAAACCAACGTGGGCAATAAATACGACGAACGGTTCGACGTAATGGCGCAGACCTCCAACCGCGTGTGGGGGGATGGCGGCGCCGTTAAAAAGCAAAAAATCAACCAAAAATCTCAGCAATACAAAAAGCCCCAGCGCCGCCGCGAGACGGAGGCAGAGCGCTTAAAGCGTATTCAAATGGAGCGTCAAAAGAAGCAAATGACCATCACGGTGGGCGAAACCATTACCGTGGCGGAACTGGCACTGCGCTTAAAAGCCACGGTAGCGGAAGTCATTAAAAAGTTGATGGGGCTGGGTATGATGGTCACCGCCAACGAGGAAATTGACTTCGACACCGCCTTTTTGCTGGCAGAGGAATTCCACGCCAAGGTGGAGCGCGAAGTGGTAGTCACCATTGAGGAACGCATTATCGACGACCACGAAGACGAGGCCGACGAACTGGAACAACGCGACCCCGTCGTGCTGGTAATGGGTCACGTCGACCACGGCAAAACCTCCATTTTGGACGCCATTCGCAAAACCAACGTTACCACGGGCGAAGCGGGCGGCATCACGCAGCACATCGGTGCGTACCGCACGCAGGTAAACGGGCAGTCCATCACGTTTTTGGACACCCCCGGCCACGCGGCGTTTACCGCCATGCGCGCCCGCGGTGCGCAGGCCACGGACATTGCCATTCTGGTGGTGGCGGCGGACGACGGCATTATGCCCCAAACCATTGAGGCAATCAACCACGCCAAAGCCGCCAACGTGTCCATCATCGTGGCGATTAACAAAATGGATAAACCCACCGCCAATCCGGATAAAATCCTCCAGCAACTCACGGAATACGAACTGGTGCCGGAAGAATGGGGCGGCGACGTCATTTGCGTGCCGGTATCGGCTCTCACCGGCCAAGGTATGGACCAGTTGCTGGAATCGGTGTTGCTGGTAGCGGAAATGCGCGAACTTAAAGCCAACCCCGCCCGTGCGGCGAAGGGCGTGGTCATTGAAGCGCGGCTGGATAAGGGCCGCGGCCCCATTGCCACCCTGCTGGTGCAAAACGGCACGCTTAACGCGGGCGACATCGTGGTGGCGGGTTCCGCCGTGGGTCGCGTTCGCGCTATGACGGACGATTGCGGCCGCAAGGTCAACAAAGCCGGCCCGTCGGTTCCGGTGGAAATTATGGGCTTGGCAGAAGTGCCCACCGCGGGTGACGAATTTAACGCCGTCAGCGACGAACGTTTGGCGCGCGAATTGGTGGAGCAGCGCAAGCAATCCGCCAAAGAGGAAATCTTTAAGCAATACCAAAAGGTTACGCTGGATAACCTGTTTGCCCAAATGCAGGAAAACGACCGCAAGGAACTGCCCGTTATCGTTAAGGGCGACGTACAGGGCTCGGTGGAAGCGTTGCGGCAATCGCTGGAAAAACTCAGCAACGAGGAAGTGCGCGTGCGCGTTATCCACGGTGCCGTGGGTGCCGTGAGCGAAAGCGACGTGATGCTGGCGCAAGCGTCGGGTGCCATTATTGTGGGCTTTAACGTCCGTCCCGACCCGCTGGCGCAGGTTGCCGCCGAGCAAGCGGGCGTGGATATGCGTATGTACCGCATTATTTACGACTGTCTGGACGAAATCGAATCCGCTATGAAGGGTATGCTCGCGCCCAAAACGCGCGAGGTACTGCACGGCCGTGCGGAAGTGCGTCAGGTATACCGCATTACCAACGTTGGTTTGGTGGCGGGTTGCTACGTGCTGGACGGCAAGGTCTACCGCAACGACTTGTTGCGCATCGTGCGTGACGGCATCATCATCGGGGACGATAAAATGGTATCGCTCAAACGCTTTAAGGACGACCAGCGCGAAGTGGCGCAGGGCTATGAATGCGGTATCGGCTTGGAGAAATTCACCGATATTCAAGAGGGCGATATTTACGAGACGTATATCATTGAGGAATACCGCGATTAACAGGAGGTTACTATGCCGAGTTATCGAATGGACCGCACCGGCGAGGACATTATGCGCGAACTAACCGCCATTTTACGCACGGTAAAAGACCCGCGTGTTTCGGGTCTTATCACCATTGTGCGGGTGGACGTCACGCGGGATATGTCCTACGCCACGGTATATGTCAGCGCGATGGAAGGGCTGGAAGCCGCCAAAACCGCGGTTAAGGGGTTGGTCTCCGCCGCCGGCTATATGCGGCGCGAACTGGGCCGTGCGTTGCAACTGCGCCACGTGCCGGAACTGCGTTTTGTGGCGGACGATTCCATTGCCTACAGTTCGCACATTGCCCACACGCTGGAGCGTTTGGGCACAAAGGATGGGGAAGACGATGAGTAACCGTGTTACCGCCCGCGAGGCGGCGGAACTGCTTAGCACTGCCGACCGCGTGCTCATTTTAACTCACCACTTTCCGGATGGGGATACCCTCGGTTCCGGTTTTGCGCTGTGCCGCGCCTTGCGCGCGCTGGGCAAGCGCGCCCGCGTGGTGTGTCACGATGCGATTCCCGAAAAATACGATTATTTAACCGAGGGCTTGGCCGGGGACGACTTTGAGCCGGCCTTCGTGTGTGCCGTGGACGTGGCGGACAGTCAGTTGTTGGGTGAAAGTTTGCAACCCTACGCCGCGCGCACGGACCTGTGCATTGACCATCACGCCTCCCACCGCGAATTTGAGCAACACCTGTTGCTGGACGCGGAAATGGGCGCCACGGCAATGCTCATTTTCCAAGTGATTGAGGAACTGGGCGTGGCGGTGGATGCGGCCATGGCAAACTGCCTGTTCACCGGCATTGCCACGGATACGGGCTGCTTCAAATACAGCAACACCACGCCGCTCACCCACCGTATGGCGGCGGCGCTTATGGAATGCGGTGCCAACGCGGAAATGATTAACCGCACCATGTTTGACATTAAATCCCGCGCTCGTGTGGCACTGGAACAACAAGCGTTGCAGTCTATGCGCTTTTTTGACGGCGACCGCGTGGCGGTGATGTGCATTACCGAACAAATGATGAAGGCAAGCGGTGCCTGCGAAAACGATATGGAAGGGTTATCCCCGCTGCCGCGCCAAATTGAAGGCGTGTGGGTGGGGCTCACCCTGCGCCAAAAGGCCGATGGCGGGTACAAAGTCAGCGTGCGCACGGGTGCTCATGCCGATGCTTCCGCCATTTGCGCCGCGCTTGGCGGTGGCGGTCACGCCCGCGCCGCGGGTTGCACGCTGTTTGGCAGTGAGGACGAGGTGATTGCCGCTTTGCGCGGTGCTATTGCCACGGCGGTGCCGCGTTTGGCGGCAGAGCGCGTATGACGGGTATTTTATGTGTGGACAAGCCGGCGGGGATGACCTCGTTTGCCTGTTGCGCGGCGTTGCGCCGCATCACGGGGGAACGCAAAATCGGTCACGCCGGCACGCTGGACCCCATGGCCACCGGTGTGCTGCCGCTTATGTTGGGTCGCGCCACCCGCGCCATTCCGCTGCTTCCCACGCACAACAAAACGTACCGCGCCACGCTGCGCTTTGGGTTTCGCAGTAACACGCTGGACGTATGGGGGGAGGTAACCCCCACCGGCGCACCGCTCCCCGCTTACGAGGCGGTGCTGGCGGCACTGCCCGCGTTCCGTGGCGAAATTTTGCAAATTCCGCCCATGGTATCGGCGCTAAAAAAAGACGGTGTCCGTCTGTACGAACTGGCGCGGCAAGGGGTGGATATCCCGCCTGAGCCACGCCCCGTCACTCTCTACCGGCTGGAGCCGGAGGGGTACGACCCCGTGGGGGGAGAACTCACCTTTACCTGCGCATGTTCGGCTGGCACCTACATTCGCACGTTGTGTGACGATTTGGGGAGCGCCCTGGGTTGCGGCGCCATACTCACCGCCCTGCGGCGGTGGGAGGCGGCGGGCTACACACTGGACGACTGCCACACGATAGAGCAGTGGGAGGCATTGGCCCACGCGGGGGAACTCGCCGCAGACCTGCGTCCCACCGATTCGGCGGTCGCTCACTGCGCGGCGGTCACCGTCA
>JAZRRV010000059.1:0-7248 GCA_045651085.1 Acutalibacteraceae bacterium | reverse complement strand
ACCCACGATCTTCAGTGCCACAAACTGACGCGTTAGGCCAACTACGCTACACCCACCATATCTGGCGCGCCTGAAGGGACTCGAACCCCTGACCCTCTGCTTAGAAGGCAGATGCTCTATCCGGCTGAGCTACAGGCGCCTATATATTCCGCCGTGCGGAGTAACATCAATGGAGCGGGTGATGGGAATCGAACCCACACAACCAGCTTGGAAGGCTGGGGTTCTACCACTGAACTACACCCGCATACGGCTCGAAGCCATCGAGCAGAGTTTATCATACCACACGGCTACCCCACTGTCAAGAGGTTTTTCCTCAGTTTAGGCGCTTTTTTTGTAGATAGCAATCGTCCCGTACGTCCTGTTATAACGAAAATCATACTCGCCCAGCGGTGTTGCCCCCGCCGGTAAGCAGGCGTTCACCGTGTCCGTAAACCACGCGGTATTCCACACAAAAAACAACGCATTGTGAAAGGCACTGTCGGAAAACCGCAAATGCACCGCCGGCACCCCTTCCGAAAGGCGCGTCGCCACGTGTTTGGCAATGTCCTCCAACTGCACCGTGGTCAAATACGCACCCGTCATACGGTAGTAATTGGCCGTGGTGTCTTTTGTGGGGGTCAGCCCCAGTGTTTGGTCGTCAAACGTGTATGTTTTTTTCCATTCCGTGGCGGTTAAATTAAAGTACGTGTACGTAACCATATCGTCCGTATCGTTCCACGTGGGGTCTACGTAATACACGGCATCGTCCAGCCGCACGGCGTTCCACAAATGCGGTTGGTCTTCCTCATCGCGGCCCGCTACCGCCGTGGCGGGAATACCCGCGGCGTTAAGCAAATACTGAAAGGCACGGGCATAGCCCTCGCACACGGCCTTTCCCTCTACCAACGCACCATACGCGGTAAACGCCGTGGGATACTGCACCAACGGGTCGCCCTCTTCTGCGGCGGCGTGGTGATAGGTACACCGTGCCAGCAACCCGTCGTGCAGTGCCACTTCCTTTTCAAAAGCGCTCATCGTATCGCTCAGCGTACCCAGCAACGCGTTTGCCGCCGTTTCCAGCGAATTGCGCGCGGTCAGCCGCTCCTCGGCAGACATCGTATACGTCAGTTTTAAGGCAGTAAACCGACGTTTTTCGCCGTGTTGCCGCCCGTCGTACCCGTAAACGCTGCCCACGTGGAAAAATTGCGGGTTGTCTTGTATAAAGGCGTTGTACAGTTCACGCACCTGCGTTTCTTCTTCCAACGGAACGGGTAAAGTAATGCTGATGCCGTCGCGCGAGCCCTCGGCTTCGCCCACCGTAACCACCGAGTCCGTTGCGAACCCCGACTGCACCGCGTCGTATACCGCGGCATAGTTGCGCTGTTGGTCGGCGCTTAGGCAAACGTACGCCCAATTATCGGTATAGGAGACCGAAACCACATCGGTATTCGGGTTGGCAGATGACGGCTTTTTTCCGTCACAGCCCACCAACAGCAGTGCCAAAACAATCAGTAATGCCAATGCACGTTTCACCGTCAACGCCCCCTTTCTCATTCACTTTACCAGTGTACCACAAATCGTCAAAAATTTCGAGCGTTTTTTTGACGATTTTTCGCTTATTTTTTGGATTTTTTCGTAAATTTTGTTAGTTTACGAGCGCATAGCGCCGTGCTGTGCCCGTTCCCACCGCACGTCCCGCCGGCACTGCCACCGAGCAAAGCACTCCCGTGTTCGCCGTTGCTAAGCGGTGCAAGTCCTCCTCCACCGCCGCAAAACCGGAGACAGTCAACCGCTCATCGCACAATGCCGTTAACATATTAAACAACGCCGTGAGGTTTTGTTGCGGGGTCAAGTACCGGTTAATCAGGGCGGCGATAACTCCCGCGTGCGCCGCCGCTTGCCCGGTTAATTGTTGTTTCCAGCCGGTGAAGCGCAATACGTCCGCCAGCTGTAACGAGGTGAGTGTTTGCTCGCCCGCCGACAACGCCCCTACTGCTTCGGGTAGTGTGTAGGTCACGCCGTTGCCCATCCGCGCCGCCAACGCCGCCACAGCACTTACCGACAACTGCCATACGCCGTCAAAGGACGTTCCCGAAGCAGCGGCGAGATACTCCCCTGCCGTCGCACCTTCCTCGTCGTAACACTCCGCCAACGTACACAGGCGCGTGCGATACACCACTTCGGTACACGCCGGATACCCCACCGCGCGCATTGTCAGCGTGCGGGTATCCGCGCCCACCGCCACTGCGGCGGTCAAGGTGTTATCGGTGTCGTGCACCAGCACCAGCACCGTGCGTTCACGACCGTAAGTGCCGCCTGCCTCTACGGGAGTCGGCGTTTTCTCCCCGTTTAACCATAGCGGTAACAACAACACACCGCTAAACACCAAAAACGATAAAACAAAGGCAATACCGACGGTGACGGCAGAGGATGTCAACCACCTACGCCGCCGGAGGCGTGCACCATGCTTCATTCCGCCACTCTCCCGTCTCGAATACATATCCTGCGCTCCGCCGCGGCGGCAATGGCGTCATCGTGGGTAATGAGTATCACCGTTTTGCCTTCGCGGTGCAAATCCCGCAGCATTTCCATCACTTCATCGCCGGAGGTGCTGTCCAAATTACCGGTTGGCTCATCTGCCAAAATAAGGGGCGGTGCTGCCGCCACGGCACGGGCAATGGCCACCCGTTGCTGCTGACCGCCGGACAATTCCGACGGACGATGAGTAACCCGCTCGGAAAGCCCCACCCGCGCCAAGCTTTGCAACGCACGGCGGCGGCGCTCTTCCCGCGGGAAGCCGCGATACAAAAGCGGCAATTCCACGTTTTCCAGAGCAGTGAGAGAAGGGATTAAATGAAACCCCTGAAATACAAACCCGATATGCCGACCACGCACTTGCGTTCGGTATTTTTCCGAGCAACGCGACATATCCTTCCCTGCCAAGCGGTAACACCCGTCGGTAGGGGCATCCAAACATCCCAAAATGTTCATAAGCGTGGATTTTCCCGAACCGGAGCGACCCACTACCGCTACAAATTCGCCCGAATCAATGGTTAGTGAAATATCATCCAACGCGCGCACCTCGCCGGCGGCGGTCTGGTAGCGCTTGTTAATATGACTTAATGAAATCAACGGATTCACGGTACATCATCCTCCCGCGATAGTATGCCCATTTTGTTTGCTTTTTTTGGTGAAATTAACAAGCAAATCCATTTCCTGTTTTTGTGGTAAAATTTTGTCTTTTTTGCATAATTGTTCTTGCTTTTTGCGTGCATAGCGTTTATACTATGCCATAGATACCTTAAAATGGTACGTTTGTTTTCGAAAAGGAGTGTTTCCTATGTTGAAAATCGCAAGTTACAATTTCCGCGGTTCCTGGACTGACGACGGCATTAACAGTTTGCCGCATCGCCTTGGCACCATGTTGGAAAAAATTGATACCGAGCAACCCGACGTTATCTGTTTCCAAGAGGCCTTCCAGCGGTTTGTTGTGTTTTTCAAAAAACATTTGCCGGATTATATGGTGATTTACAACGGCCGCGCCAAGAATTACGACGGCGAGGGACTGATGATGGCGTTGCGTAAAGACACCGTTGATATGTTGGCCAGCGAGTTTTTCTGGTTGTCCCCCACACCGCACGTTCCCGCCTCCCGGTTTGAGGAACAAAGCACGTGCCCGCGCATTACCCAAGCAGTGTTAGCGCGCCGCCGCGGCGAAACCGAGCCGTTTTGGGTGTACAACAATCATCTGGACCATATTAGCGACCGAGCCCGACTTTTGGGCGTTCAGGCACTGCTCACCCGTATTACGGCCGACCAGGAAAAGTGCGCCGCCCCGGTATATATTTTGGGTGACTTTAACGCTGTTCCGGAAAGTGAACCCATTAAATATTGTAACAACTACGCCGATTTCCCGCTGGTGGATACCACACACGGTCTCGGCGGCACCTTTCACGGGTTTGGCCGTCATAAGGATAATCCGATTAAACTGGACTACATATACACCAACGCCGAAAACGCCAAGCATCCGTATAAGGTGGAGCGCTGGTTGGACGAGCAAGACGGTGTGTATCTCTCCGACCACTACCCGGTGTGCTTAACCATTGACAATTAACACAACCGCCATTGGCTTTGCGGTTTCAAAAAGGAGTGTTTTCTATGTTAAAGATTGTAACGTTTAATCTGCGTTCTGCTTGGATTGGTGATGGCCCTAACTCGTTACCTCACCGTCTTGGTAGCATATTGGATAAAATTGATGTGGAACAACCGGATGTGGTGTGTTTTCAAGAAGTTGACAAACGTGCTGCCCTGTTTTTTGATAAACACCTGCCGGAATATATCGTTATTTACAACGGGCAAGAGGAAAACTACAACGGCGAGGGCTTAATGACAATACTGCGGCGTGAAACAATGGAATTGTTATCCACCGAGTTTTTCTGGTTGTCGCCCACCCCTTACATTCCCGCTTCGCGGTATGACGGGCAAGGCGAGACCCCGCGTATTGCGCAAGCAATGCTGGCGCGCCGCCGCGGCGAAGCAAGACTACTTTGGGTGTACAACACGCGTTTGGATAACGACAACGCTGAGGTATATACGCTGAGCACGCAACAACTGATGGAGCGTATATGCGCCGACCAAGAAAAGTGTAGCGCAGCCATATACCTTTTGGGGAATTTTGATGGTCCTCTGACGAACGAGGCTATGCTTTGTCTCAAAAGGCATCCTAAGTATCCGTTGTTTGATGGCTCTCGTGATGTCGGCGGGACATACCACGCTTTCGGTGCCAAAAAAGACAATCCCGACCAAATTGACCACATCTTCATTGATTATCCCACCAATTCCAAACACCCGTTTGCATTGGGGAAATGGACGGATGAGCAAGATGGCATCTACCTATCCGACCATTATCCGGTGTACTTAACGGTTGATGCCTAATTACTTATACGAATAAAAAGCGCCGCTGCCCGTGGGTAGCGGCGTTTTGTTATGTGTGAAACAAAAGAAACAGACCGTTGCTTGCAAGCAACGGTCTGTTTGAGTGGGAAAACTTATTTGAGTTCGACTTTCGCGCCGGCTTCTTCCAATTTCTTTTGGATTTCTTCGGCTTCGTCTTTGCCGGCGCCCTCTTTGATGGCTTTCGGTGCACCGTCAACCAAGTCCTTCGCCTCTTTCAGGCCGAGACCGGTGATTTCGCGAACCACTTTGATAACGTTAATCTTGTTCGGGCCAACTTCGGCCAAGATAACGTCAAAGTCGCTCTTTTCTTCAGCGGCAGCAGCCGGAGCAGCGCCACCGGCCATAACGGCCACGGGAGCAGCAGCGGAAACGCCAAATTCCTCTTCAATTGCTTTCACGAGTTCGTTCAGTTCCAGAACTGTCAGGGCTTTAATCTCTTCTACGAGATTGGTCACTTTTTCAGACATGAGTAATACCTCCGTTTTTAATAATCATTTTTAATAAGGTGCCAACGCGCTGTTACGCTTCGGCGGGAGCGGCCTCGCCCTTTTGCTCTGCAACAGCGTTCAGAGCACGAGCCAGACCGGCGACGGTAGCGTTCAAGCCACCCAGGAACATAGCCAGCAATACTTCTCTCGGCGGGACTTTCGCCAATGCTTTGACGGTGTCGGTGTCGATAACCTTACCCTCAAAGAAACCGGCCTTTACCTTGAAGTTTTCATTCTTCTCGGCGTACTCGCAGAGCAGTTTTGCGGCAGCCAGTTCGTCCTCCGCGGACGTGGCAAGAGCGGTGGAACCTTCCAGCACGCTCTTTAATTCGCCATAACCGGCAGCTTCAGCGGCACGACCGAGCAGCGTGTTCTTTACAACCGCGTACTCAACCCCCGCTTCGCGCAGCTTGCGACGCAACACGGTGTCATCCGCAACCGTGATGCCTTCGTAACTGACAACCACACCGGATTTTGCTGCGTTCAGCTTTTCCGTGAGGTTTGCTACGAGCTGCTGCTTTTCTTGCAATACTTTTTCACTCGGCATATTGTTGTTTCACCTCCCGAACGGTAAATCGTTATGCCGTTTTCCAAAAAGAAACGCCTTTCCCGCTTACACAGAAAAGGCGTTGGATACACAGAGGTTCCCAAAAAGAACGTTGTGCATTCGACCTCGGCGGGCGGCAGAGCCATTAAACGCCAAAAAACGGCGCACCCGCTGTCTGTGGAAGAACAGCAACATAGAGTATAACAGACTTTTTCAAAAAATGCAAGCCCTTTTTTGCATTAACCAACCTTAGAGGGGTTGATTTTTACGCCGGGGCCCATCGTAGACGCTACCACGCAGGAACGAATGTACTGACCTTTGGCAGCGGCAGGTTTTGCACGGACAATAGCACCCAGCAGTGCATCAAAGTTTTCCTGCAACTTCTCCACGCCAAACGACACCTTGCCGATGGGGCAGTGGATGATGTTGGTTTTGTCCAGACGGTACTCAATTTTACCGGCTTTCGCATCCGCAACCGCTTTCGCAACGTCGGGGGTAACGGTACCGGCTTTGGGGTTGGGCATCAAGCCACGGGGGCCGAGCACCTTACCCAAACGACCAACCAGACCCATCATATCCGGGCTGGCGATAACCACGTCAAAATCCATCCAGCCGCCGTTGATTTTGGCAACCAAATCGTCTGCACCGACGTAATCGGCACCCGCATCCAGCGCGGCTTGATGCTTGTCTTCTTTAGCAAATACCAACACGCGCAGTTTTTTACCGGTTCCGTGCGGCAACACAACGGCACCACGCACCTGCTGGTCGGCGTGACGGCTGTCAACGCCCAATTTTACGTGAACTTCGACGGTTTCGTCGAACTTTGCTTTGCCGGTTTTTACGGCAATGTCCAGCGCTTCTGCCACGTCGTATTGAACGGCGCGGTCAATCAATTTGGCGCTGTCAACATATTTCTTACCATGTTTCATAAGGTTATTTCCTCCCTGTTAGTTACCATCCACACGGCTCTTTGCCGCGGTTGGCATGAGTGGTAAAATCGGAATGCTTAGTTGTTCCTCCCACCCGGAACACAGAATCAGTCGACAACTTCGACGCCCATGCTACGCGCGGTACCGGCCACCATACTCATGGCGGACTCAATGTTCGCGGCGTTCAAGTCGGGCATTTTCGTCTCGGCGATTTTGCGAATCTGTTCCTTGGTAATCTTGGCAACCTTCGTCTTGTTCGGAACACCGGATGCGCTTTCAATGCCGCAGGCCTTCTTAATAAGAACGGCTGCCGGAGGGGTCTTGGTGATAAAGGTGAACGAACGGTCAG
>JAZRRV010000058.1:0-10593 GCA_045651085.1 Acutalibacteraceae bacterium | reverse complement strand
TATTTATACGTATTTGCTGGTGCCGTTTGACTTGGAATATTTGCAAACCATTGTTTTTATTCTTATCATTGCCGCGCTGGTGCAGTTGGTGGAAATTGTGTTACGGCGTTACATTCCGCCGTTGTACCAGTCGCTGGGCATTTATTTGCCGCTGATTACCACCAACTGTGCGGTGCTGGGTGTTACTATTTTGAATATTGACAGCGGCTATACTTTTGTGGAATCCATTGTGAATGCGCTTGGCGCCGGGCTTGGCTTTTTGCTGGCTATGGTGATGTTTGCCGGTGTGCGTGAACGGTTGGAGAGCGCCGAGATTCCCGAAAGTTTAAGAGGAATGCCCATCACGCTGGTAGCGGCGTCCATTGTATCGGTATCCTTTTTGGGATTCCAGGGCTTATTTGGGCTGTAAGAGGGGAGGAGTTGTCTGTGAACTCAATTCTGTTGGCGATATTGTTGCTGGCCGGTTTGGGGCTGGTTGCGGGGTTGATTTTGGCAATTGCCTCGGTGCTTATGGCAGTCCCGAAAGATGAAAAGGCGGAAGCGCTGCGAGAACTCCTTCCCGGCGCGAACTGCGGTGCTTGCGGTTATTCGGGTTGTGAGGGATACGCCAATGCTATGGCCAAAGGCGAAGCAAAAGTCGGTTTGTGCTCGCCGGGTGGTAAAGCGGTGGCTGATGCTACGGGGGATTTGTTGGGCGTTTCCGGAGAGGTAGAGCGTAAAACAGCGATGGTCAACTGTGGCGGGTGCGAGGATTTTACCGCCCGCAAGTTGGACTACCACGGTATTCCGTCGTGCAGAGCGGCTATGCAGTTTTACGGTGGAAACTGGTTGTGCAATTACGGTTGCTTGGGTTACGGCGATTGTTTAGCCGTGTGTGAGTACGGTGCCATTACGGTGGAAAACGGCTTAGCGCGCATTGACCCGTTGTTGTGCCGTGGATGTACCAAGTGTGCCGACGCTTGCCCGCGCCATATTATTTCTATGTGTGGCGGCACGGTACGCGGGATAGTTCGGTGTTCCAACCACGATAAGGGCGCGGTTACGCGCGCTGCGTGTAAAGTGGGTTGCATCGGTTGCGGCAAGTGCGCCAAGGTTTGTGCCTACGGTGCTGTAACGGTGGAAAACAATTTGGCACGCATTGACCCTGTTAAGTGTGTCGGGTGCGGTGAATGTGCGGAAAACTGTCCGGTTCACTGCATTACGGTAGTCATGCCCGCCGTAGACGAAGTATAATAAAAAGTTTTTTGTGAAATTCCAAAAACATGCTTGACAAACTACGGGGTATACTATATAATAATTTGCGTTCCCTTGTGGGACGCATACGGCTGTATAGCTCAGTTGGCTAGAGCATGCGGTTCATACCCGCAGTGTCATTGGTTCAAATCCAATTACAGCCACCATCCGGCCCGATGGTCAAGCGCTTAAGACACCGCCCTTTCACGGCGGTAACACGGGTTCGATTCCCGTTCGGCTCACCATCTTACATTTGGCTGCTGCAACAGCGGCGGCTGAATACGGGCGTATAGCTCAGCTGGTTAGAGCGCCTGCTTCACACGCAGGAGGTCAGCGGTTCGAGTCCGTTTACGCCCACCACTAAAACCCGAAAGTTAAACTTTCGGGTTTTTTTGAAAAATTTTTATGATAATTACCGTATTCGTAGGTTATCGGTCACGGTGAAAGGCAAGGAGGGCGTGTATGGGTAAACGTCGATTACAACTCGGCTATCCTCCGTTGGTGGCGCTCGGGTTTGGTTGTGTTATTTTGCTTGGCTCCTTAGTGTTGATGTTACCCATTTCTTCACAAAGCGGAACGGCAACCCCGTTTTTGTCGTGCCTTTTCACCGCTACCTCCGCCACGTGTGTAACGGGACTCGTTGTAGTGGACACCTACCTGCATTGGTCTTTGTTCGGGCGTATTGTTATTATCACGCTGATTCAAATTGGCGGCTTAGGTGTTATGACGTTAATGGCTACCTTTTCTATGGCGTTGCATCGGCAAATTTCTTTGCGTGAACGCACTTTCTTAAAGGAAAGTTTTAACACGCCGGATATGGGCGGTATGATAAGGTTAACCCGCAAAATATTGGTGGGTACCTTCGTTTTTGAGGCCATGGGTGCAGTGATTTTTGCCACTCGTTTGGTGCCGCGGTTTGGTTGGTCAGCCGGTATCGGTCGGGCAGTATTTTTATCCATCTCAGCATTTTGCAATGCGGGATTCGACTTGTTTGGTGACCAAGGGGCGTATTCCTCGCTCACAACGTTTGCTAATGACAGTGTGCTGATTATCACGGTGGCGGCTCTCATTTTAATCGGCAGTATCGGTTTTTTGGTGTGGGATGATGTGCTGCGTCACAAATGGCATTTTCGCCGCTATCGTCTCCACTCTAAGTTGGTGTTAACAGTAACCGCGGCTATTACCGTCCTGTCCACAGCACTGTTCGTGTTTTTGGAACGTAACCACACCAGTGCCGCTCTCCCGTTGGGTCAACAAGTTCTTAACGGTTTTTTTGCCTCGGTTACACCGCGCACTGCGGGGTTTAATTCGGTAGACGTTAATCAAATGCATCCTGCTTCGGGTATGCTCACCACCATATTGATGTTGGTCGGCGGTTCGCCCGGTTCTACAGCGGGTGGTATTAAAACGACCACCTTTGCAGTGCTGATAATTTGTTGTATTACGAATTTACTCAACCGTTCCGGATTTAATCTTTTCCGTAGGCGGTTATCCTCGGAGGTTGTGGTTCACGCCATTTGCGTGGTGGTTATGCAACTGGGAATGGTGTTTATCGGCATCTTTTTAGTAAGTGCTGCACAACCGCAACTGGGGTTAACCGACATTATCTATGAGTGCTTTTCCGCCATTAACACGGTGGGTATTTCCACCGGTATTACGCGCGAGCTAACCGCCTTTTCGCAGGTGGTGGTTATTTTGTTAATGTACTGCGGTCGTTTGGGAACGATGACGTTTGCGGTGCTGTTTGTACAAAAGAAAAAGAAGGACTTACGGCGGTATGCCGAAGAAACTATCAGTGTTGGCTAAGAGGGGAGGACGAGCGTATGAAAAGTTTTTTGGTAATTGGTATTGGTCGGTTTGGGGAACATTTAAGCCGTCGTTTATCCCAGTTGGGTAACGAGGTGATGATTGTAGACGAAAACGAGGAAATTATCAATCGTTTGGCAAGCGAAGTGACTTGCGCCCAGATTGCGGATTGTAAAAACGAAAACGTGTTGCGCGGGTTGTCCGTTAACAGTTACGACTGTTGTTTTGTGTGCATTGGCAGTGATTTTCAAAGCAGCTTGGAAATTACCAGTTTGCTTAAAGAAATGGGCGCGCGCCGCGTGGTGAGCAAGGCCAGCACGCGTATTCAGGAAAAGTTTTTGCTGCGCAACGGTGCCGATGCGGTGGTATACCCCGAAAAAGATTTGGCCTATAAACTGGCGGTGCAATACACCGGTCGCAATATTTTTGACTATCATCAGTTGGTGGATAACGTGGCGGTGTATGAAATTGCCGTACCGCGCACGTGGGTGAACAAGAGTATTCGAGAAATTGACGTGCGTGCCGCACACGGTGTGAATATTTTAGCGGTAAAACGCGGGGAAACTCTTGTACTGGCAGAGGCAAGTTTGAGCTTCGCCGAGGGAGACCATTTGCTGGTATTGGGAAGCAATGAAAACATTACACGCCTCACAAGAGACACCTAATACGGTATCTTCGCCGCGGGACAGTAACCCGCGGCGAAAATATCCGCCAATTCTTTTGAAATTTTTTGAAAAAATGCGTTTTAACTCTTGACTTTTGGCGGGGAATCCACTATAATTCTATCTGTTGTTTACGCAACACGCGCTCGTAGCTCAGCTGGATAGAGTGCTTGACTACGAATCAAGAGGTCAGGGGTTCGAATCCCTTCGGGCGCGCCAAAAACAAAACACACCACCCATGCGGTGGTGTGTTTTGCTTTGTGTGGACTGTTTTTAGGCGCGAAGTCCGCCGGGGTATAAATTCCTTGTGGTTTTTTTGTAATGTGTTATAATATCTGTAGAGGTGTTTTTAATGATAGAGATTACAGCTTGGATGCCTATGTTTTTGCAGGTACTAAACGATACTTTTGCTGAGCGTATATGGTTTGTGGGGCTACAGGGAAGTTATGGTCGTGGCGAAGCCACGGAAACAAGCGACATCGATGTTGTGGTAATTGTCGATGAATTATCCGCTTCAGATGTTCAAACCTATAATACAATGTTGGACACTTTGCCGCACAGAGAATCGATTTGTGGTTTTCTTTCCGGAAAACGTGAAATTTTAAGTTGGGAACCGTCGGACCTTTTTCAGTTCTATTACGATACCAATCCGATAATCGGAAATCTTGATGAGTTGTTGTTATTGCTTGATGATGCTGCAGTTAATAGGGCAGTTAAAATTGGTGCTTGTAATGTGTATCACGGTTGTGTACATAATATGCTACACGATAAAAGTGACGAAATTTTAAGAAATTTGTATAAATCCGCCTCTTTTGTAGTACAAGCAATTTATTTTCAGAAAAACGGAAAATATATACGGAATCAAAAAGAGTTGTTAAAAATGCTTTCGCCGGATGAAAAAGTTATTATTGATACTTTCTTGGCTTTGAAGAACGGCGAGGTGGTTAATTTACAAAAAATGTCGGAAACTTTGTTTACTTGGTCAAAGAAATGTATTGAGCAAACAAAGTAGTTACTACTATGCAGGAAATTTATAAGGAGAATTGCTATGACAATAAATTTATTTTTACAAGCAATAACCAAATTTTTTGCAGGTATCGTTCTTGTAGGGATATTGATATTTTTACCCTCCGGTAGTTTCTCCTTCTTTAACGGCTGGCTATTTATGGGAATTTTATTTCTGCCCATGCTTGTTGCAGGCATTGTAATGATGCTTAAAAATCCGCAGTTGTTAAAAAAGCGACTTAACGCAAAAGAAAAACAAAAGGAACAGAATGTGGTTGTTAAATTAAGCGGGATAATGTTTTTGACGGGGTTTATCGTTGCAGGACTTGGGTTTCGTTTTCACTGGTACACCTTGCCGAAAACCGTGGTGATTATTGCCGCGTTGGTGTTTTTGGTTGGTTATATTCTTTATGCAGAGGTACTTAGAGAGAATACTTACCTTAGCCGCACTATTGAGGTGCAAGAGAATCAAAAAGTCGTAGAAACGGGGTTGTACGGCGTTGTGCGCCACCCGATGTACAGTGCAACTTTGTTGTTTTTTCTATCAACGCCGCTTGTGTTGGGTTCTGCGTATTCTTTTGCCGTTTTTCTTGCCTACCCCTTCATTATTGCAAAACGGATTGGATATGAAGAGAAATTTCTTGAAAAAGAACTTCTTGGCTATCGTGAATATAAGAAAAAGGTGAAATATCGACTTATACCATTCATTTGGTAAAAACAAGGGATGCACATTTGTTAAAAGAGCAGTGTTCCACGCTTTGTGTGTTCCTTGGTGCCGTTTGTGCACCGACTATCTTGAAAAACGCCGTGCCACGGTGTATAATAGGTCACATACTAGGGGAAAGAGGGATAACAATGTTGCCGAACAATGTGGAACTGAGTGGAAAAACCATTCTGGTAACCGGTGCGGCGGGTTTTATCGGTAGTGCGCTGGTGCGAGAGTTGTTGCGTACGGTTTCACCCGTGCATATTGTGGGCGTGGATAATTGCAATGACTATTATGATGTTTCACTCAAACATTACCGCTTGCACGAGATTGAGCAACAGGCGGCAACCAATTCGCAAAATCAATGGACATTCGTTAAAGGGAATATTGCGGATAAACCGTTGATAGACCGCTTGTTTGCCGAGTATCAACCCGCCGTTGTGGTGAATTTGGCGGCACAAGCGGGGGTGAGGTATTCCATTGACCATCCCGATGTGTATATGGAATCCAATGTGATGGGGTTTTATCATTTACTGGAAGCGTGCCGCCGATATCCGGTGGAACATTTGGTGTACGCTTCCTCATCCAGCGTATACGGTTCCAACAAAAAAGTTCCTTACAGTACGGACGATAAGGTGGACAACCCCGTTTCGTTATATGCCGCTACCAAAAAAAGCAATGAACTGATGGCGCACGCTTATGCCAAATTATATAACATCCCCGTTACCGGCTTGCGCTTTTTCACGGTATACGGCCCTGCCGGGCGGCCGGATATGGCGTATTTTGGGTTTACCAATCAGTTGTTGCAGGGCAAAACCATTCGTATTTTTAATTACGGCAACTGCAAACGGGATTTTACTTATGTGGATGACGTTGTGGAAGGCGTTTGCCGTGTAATGCGGCACGCACCCGAAAAGCAAGACGGGGAAGACGGGTTGCCCTTGCCGCCTTATGCGGTGTATAACATCGGGAATTCGCATCCCGAAAATTTGTTGGACTTTGTGCAGATATTGTCGGAGGAATTGGTGCGCGCCGGCGTGTTGCCGACGGATTACGATTTTGAGGCACACAAGGAACTGGTTCCTATGCAGCCGGGGGATGTTCCCGTAACGTTTGCCGATACCGCCCCGCTGGAGTGGGATTTTGGGTTTAAGCCGAGCACGGCGTTGCGCACCGGTCTGCGGCGGTTTGCGGAATGGTATGCGGCTTTTTATTCACAACAAGCATAAACAAAAAATAGCACGGGCACCTCGCATAGGGGTGCCCGTGTTGCTCTGTGTATGGATTATTTAGAAAGTTTTTCAAGAATGAGTTTGGCGCAGTCAATTTGGTTCGGGATGTTGCCGTTTTCGTCCCGCACGCGCCAAATGTCGGGGGTAATTTCGTCCACCACGTACATTTTGCCGTTCTCGTCGTAGCCAACTTCAATTTTGAAGTCAATCAGCGTTAAGCCCATATCGGCGAGTTCCTTTTTCAGCACTTCGCCCACGCGTACGACAATATCCAGCGCTTCGTCGTACTGGCCTTCCCGCAAAATGCCTTTCATAATGCACAAACGCTCACTGATGAGCGGGTCGCCTTGTTCGTCGCTTTTCAGCGTAACTTCCGTGTACGGCGGGTCAAACACCAAACCCTCCTCTAAGTTGAAGCGGCGGCACATACTGCCGGCGGTGAAATAACGCAACACAAATTCCAGCGGGGGAACGGTGAGATTGCGTACTTTCATCAATCCTTTTTCCACGTCGCCGCCGAGGTAGTGGGTGGGGATGCCGTTCTTTTCCATCAATTCAAAGAAATAATTGGAAACGGCCAAGCCGATTTTGCCTTTGCCTTCCACGCTGCCGCCCACCGAGTTGGAACCGGGGTCAAACACGCCGTTTTCGCCGGTGGCGCTATCCTTAAAGAACAGGTGCACAATACCGGTTTCTTCATCCAGGAGTACGTTTTTTGTTTTTCCTTCATACAATTTTTTCATACCAGGTTCTCCTTCCACTACCGCTGTTTTGCCCATACGGGAATCCCGCGATACCGTTTCAATTTGGGACAAAAATGTCCTATGGAAAAATTATAACACACGGGAAAGGTGGTGGCAATAAAAAATTGAAAAATTTTTGTTTTTTGTGTCAGGGAATCCCAATGTGCTCTTGACTTTATGGCGGGAATATGCTACCATTTATGCGAACTTATTGATAAGGGAGGTTTATCAATTATGGAACACATTCAAACGATTGAAACCCGCAACCTGTGCGAAAGCGCGAAAAACGGCGGTTGCGGCGAATGCCAGACTTCCTGCCAGTCCGCGTGCAAAACCAGCTGCGGTATTGCAAACCAGCAGTGCGAAAGCACCAAGGAAAGCAAGTAAGGCAACCACTTAAAATGCCGCCGGCAGGCGGCATTTTTTCATACACGAGGTGTTTTTATATGATACATCAATACAAACTCGGTGGGCTTAACATTGTGTTGGACGTTTGTTCCGGTGCCGTTCACGCGGTGGACGAAGTGGCGTATGAGATTATTGCCCGTTTTGAACAACACAGCCGTGCCGACGTGTTGGCCGAAGTAGGCGCTCTGTACGAACAACGCGAGGACATTAGTGCAGCCGATATTGCCGAGTGTTACGAACAAGTAAAGCAATTAAAAGAGGACGGGAAACTGTTTGCGCCGGATACCTTTGAGGCAATGGCAGGGCAGTTAAAACAAAAAACGGCGGGTGTGGTAAAGGCGTTGTGTTTGCACATTGCGCACACCTGCAACCTTAACTGCTCTTATTGTTTTGCCAGCCAGGGGAAATACCACGGCGACCGCGCAGTGATGAGTTATGAAGTGGGCAAGCAAGCGTTGGATTTTTTAATTGCCCATTCCGGCACGCGCCGTCATTTGGAAGTGGACTTTTTCGGCGGCGAACCGCTTATGAATTTTGACGTAGTAAAGCAACTGGTTAACTACGCACGGAGCGTGGAAAAGCAACACAATAAAGAATTTCGTTTTACGTTAACTACCAACGGCTTGTTAATTGATGATGACGTGATTGATTTTCCCAATCGCGAAATGAGCAATGTGGTGTTAAGTTTGGACGGTCGCCAAGAAATTCACGACCGTTACCGGGTGGATTATGCCGGAAACGGCAGTTGGGAGCGTATTGTGCCCAAATTCCAGAAACTAGTGAAAGCGCGTGAGGGGAAAAATTATTATATGCGCGGCACGTTCACCCACGCCAACCCCGATTTCTTAAACGATATTCGGCAAATGCTGGATTTGGGCTTTACCGAACTGAGTATGGAGCCGGTAGTGTGTGCTGCGGGTGACCCTTCCGAACTTACCGAAGAGGATTTGCCGGTGGTGTTGGAGCAATACGAACAATTGGCACAATTACTGTTGGAGCGTGAGCGTGAAGGTAAACCCTTTACATTCTACCATTATATGATTGATTTAACCGGCGGACCGTGCATTTATAAACGCATCTCGGGTTGCGGTTCCGGCACGGAATATATGGCGGTTACCCCGTGGGGTGACTTGTATCCCTGCCACCAATTTGTGGGAGAGGAGCACTTCAAACTCGGTAACGTGTACGAAGGGGTGACCAATCCCGCCGTGCAAGCGGAATTTGCGGCTTGTAACGTATATGCGCACCCCGAATGTCGCGATTGTTGGGCGCGGTTGTATTGCTCGGGCGGTTGTGCCGCGAACGCGTATCACGCCACCGGCTCGGTGACCGGTGTGTACGAATACGGGTGTCGGTTATTCCGCAAACGAATGGAGTGTGCGATTATGATTGCGGTTGCCAAAGCGCTGGGGAAAACCAATGAACACGCCGATTTGTGATTTTGTGCGCCGCTATGCGGCAAGCGACACCTTGCGCGCCCATATGCCCGGGCACAAGGGCGTGTTAAATTTGGGCGTAGAGCCGTACGACATCACCGAAATTGCGGGTGCCGACAGTTTGTATGATGCTTCCGGTATTATCCGCGAGAGCGAGCAAAACGCAAGCGTGTTATTCGGTGCCCCAACGTTTTATTCCGTTGAGGGCTCATCGCAGTGTATCCGTGCTATGTTATATTTGGCGGTGTTACACGCCAAGCGGCAGGGGAAAAAGCCGTGTATTGCGGCGGCGCGCAACGTGCATAAAGCGTTTGTCAGTGCCGCTGCTTTGTTGGATTTTGACGTGCAGTGGTTGTGTACTTCGCAAACCGAATCGTATTTATCTTGTGCATTGGATGCTGCACAGCTGGAACGGCAACTTGCCGCGGCAAGCGAACCACCCACGGCGGTGTATGTCACTTCGCCGGATTATTTGGGAAATTGTTTGCCGTTGCGGGAATTGGCGGCGGTATGCCATCAATATGGAGCGTTGTTGTTGGTGGATAACGCCCATGGCGCCTATCTCAAATTTTTGCCGTCTTCTCTTCATCCGTTAGACCAGGGCGCGGATATGTGTTGCGATTCGGCTCACAAAACCTTGCCGGTGCTCACCGGCGGTGCGTATTTGCACATTTCCCCCGCCGTGACAGAGTTGGGCGAGCAAGCCGAACACGCGCTGTCCCTCTTTGCCTCCACCAGCCCCTCCTATTTGATTTTGCAGGCGTTGGATGGGTGCAACGCCTATCTGGAGGATGGCTTTACCGCCGATTTGGCGACCTGTTGTGACAAGGTGCAAGAGTTGAAAACGGCTCTTGCCGAAAGTGGTTATTCCCTCGTCGGGGACGAACCGCTGAAAATCGCCATCGCCACCAAAGCCTACGGCTATACCGGAGAAGAGGTGGCGGCACAGTTGGAAAACGCGGGGATTGTCTGCGAATTTGCCGACCCCGATTACATCGTGATGATGTTTGCCCCCTCCACCGATTTTGGGCGGGTGCAAACCGCATTGTGCGCTCTCCCCAAAAACAGAGCGATAACCGAAACGCCGCCGAAAATGAGCAAGCCTCGGATAGCGATGAGCCTGCGGCAGGCGTTATTCGCCCCTGCGGAGGAAGTACCGCTGTCCGATTGTGTCGGGCGGGTGCTGGCCTCCCCCACAGTCAGCTGTCCCCCTGCCGTACCCATCCTGGTAGGCGGCGAAGTGGTGGACGATAACGCGGCGGCACTGTTTGCCTATTACGGCTATACCACCCTGCGCGTGGTGAAAAAGTAAAACGAACGGAAGTATAAAAATGACAAAAGAGCGATGGAGTCTCGAACGAT
>JAZRRV010000057.1:0-11675 GCA_045651085.1 Acutalibacteraceae bacterium | reverse complement strand
ATCTACCCCTGCGCGCCGCCAATCGCCCACCGAAAGTTTACCGCCTGCCGTTTTGTACGCCTCGTAATCGGCGCTTTCAAAACTATATACCGTGTTTTCCCCTAACACGCCGGAGGGATAAAAATAATCGTCATACTGAATACCGTCCACGGCGTAGTTGTTCAGCAACTCGCGCACGCCGTCCAATATCAGTTTTTGCGCCGCCGCCGAGGTGGGAACGTAATAATACCGCCCCGCCGCGTCGGTAAACGTGGGAACTCCCGCCACCAAATACGCCCTCTGCTTACCCGCGCGGTAGGGGTTCACCCACGCGTGCAACTGCATTCCTCGTTTATGCGCCGCTTCCACCGCATACGTCAGCGGGTCAAACCCCGCCGCCAGCAATTTTTTTACGGAAGCCGCCGCCTTAAAAATTGAAGAGGAATAATACGCATCGCTGTTGGCGCGCACGTGAAAAAATACCGCGTTTATCCCGTAACTTGCCAGGTCGCTCATCATGGTGTCCAGCGCGGTTTTGGCTTTTGCGGGTGTGGTGCAGGTTTTTAATAACGCATCCAATTCTATGTACGACACCCACGCGCCGCGCAACTCACCGCTTATCGCGGGAGCCGAGGTGCTGGGCTTACTCGTGGTTTTGCGCGTGGTCGTTACCACAGCGGTGGTGGTGGACGTGCGCTTGGTGCTCGTCGTCGTACTACTACCGATGGTTGAATGAGGGGCTGTGCTGTTACCCGTGGCACTGCCGGTTGTACTCGTGTTGTCGGTCGCATCTGTAAAGATGGTACTTTCCGCCGTGGTGGTTACCGTAACGGTGGCGGATGCACTACCGGTAGTAGGGGGAGTAGTAGTAGTGGTGGTAGGATCGCTTATATGAACCGCTGTTTGTTTGGCACAACCACTGCACAACAACAATAGCGCCAAAACGCCCGCGCATACTCGTGTTCTTGCCAATGCCACACACCCCCATTTTGTTTTATCATACCAAAAACGACTACCAAATTCAACCGCTTTTGACAAAATCCTCGCCGGAATATTTCACCATATATGGCATATCTATGTAACGTTGTCCCTCTTTTTGCCAAATACCGTGAAAACCATTTGCATTTTTTGCAAAGGTATGATATACTGGCTAGCATACGCGGGCGTGGTGGAATGGCAGACACGTCGGTCTTAGGAGCCGATGCGCAAGCGTGCAAGTTCAAGTCTTGTCGCCCGCACCATATCGAGTGTTCATAACCAACTTGAATGTTGGAAATGGACACTCGATTTTTGTACTGCCGGCGGGCACGTTAAAGCCCTCACGCCCCTTGACGATTCATAAACAAGATGATACAATTGTAAAAAATTTTTAGCGAGGCGCGATTATGGTAACCTTTCTGGCAACCTTAACACCGATGCTGACTCTCTTTTTCTGTATTGCCGTGGGCTTTGTACTGTTAAAAGCAAAAATTTTACCCGAGTCCGCGAGCAAGACTATGGCAAAGATGGAGACTTGGGTTTTCTGTCCCGCCCTGAGCTTTACGACGATGCTTCGCTACTGCACCGTCAGTTCGCTCTCCACGCATGGCACCAACATAATTATGGCGTGTATTTCTGTGACAATTGCTATGGCAATCGCAATCCCCCTTGCAAAACTGTTTGTCAAAGAAAACAACGCCGAACGAGGCGTTTACAGCTACGCACTCGCCTTTGCCAACAGCGGCTACATCGGCGACCCCATCATCCTTGCTCTCTTCGGCGAGGAGGTGCTCGCCTATTACAAACTTTTCTGCTTGCCGCTCACAATCGTGATTTACACGTGGGGCATTAGCGTTTTGACGCCCAAAAGCAAGGAAAAGGAAGCCGTCTTTAAGCGCTTGCTGAACGCACCCACCGTTGCAATGCTCGTCGGTATTGCCGCGGGGCTGTCGGGACTTGGAGGATATCTGCCCCAATTTCTGACCTCAGCACTGGATTCGCTCAAAGCTTGCATGGGTCCCGTTGCAATGATTCTTGCGGGCTTTACCATCGCAAGATTTGATTTTGTGGGTATGCTCAAAAAGAAAAAGGTTTACATCGCAACCCTTCTGCGTCTCGTCGTCATTCCCGCCGTACTTATTACCACACTCTTTTGCATCAAAACTCTTGCAAATTCTCTCTTTAACTTCTCAATCGGCAACAACGTGCTTTTCCTCTGTTTCTTTGCCACCGCCACACCCCTTGGACTGAATACTGTGGTTTTCCCGGAAGCGTACGGCGGAAACCCTGAAACTGGTGCGAGTATGGCAATGATATCGCATACCCTCTGCGTTATCTCAATTCCCCTTATGTACACTTTTATGGTCGCCATTTTCGGCGCACCGTTTAGCGCATAAATTTTCACAGAATAGTGACAAACAAGCGTATCTCACGCACTTTTTGTTCGGCAGTGACTTCCCCGTCTGCAATCCCCCCGCTTTTCTCGGCGGCGTTTGGGAGACCCTCTTCTCACCGCAGAAGAAAAGGAGGCCATCCTCCACGGCAATGCCGAGCGACTGCTGGGGCTGTAAGCCCTCGCTGAACAGAGAAATTTATGTCTCGGAACCCGCGTGTTGTATCAACACGTGGGTTCCTTTTGTTATTGAAATTACACCCGCAAATGCCACACAAAAAACAAACCTCATCCACTCCCAACGGAATGAATGAGGTCTTGCATAAACTTGTTATCCCACTACCGTAAATCCCGCGTTTGCAATCGCGGATTTGATAACATCGTCCGCCACCTCGGCGGTGTAACGCACGGCAAGCTCCCCTTTTTCGAGGTCTACTTTGCCGATTACGCCCGGAATATCATTAACTGCTTGTTCCACACGGCTCTTGCAATGCTCGCAGTGCATACCGTCCACCTTAAAGGTTTTTTCGCACAACGCGTCCGCCTCGTTTTCACAGCCGCAATGACCGACACACTGCTTGGCGCTCGGGCAACCAATGCAGGTCTCGCCGCGCTTTTTGGCACGGACGAGATACCAAACAATCCCTGCCGCAATAACAATCAAAATCAAAACAACAATCGCATTTTCCATTATTATCACCCTACCCCATCCGGTTTAGTTTTTAACACGTTTCAAAACGTACTCTGCATTCAGTTTTTTATTGGTATTCCCAATAATAACCACCACAACCGCCGCCATAACCGCCACGGCAACAAAGCCGCCGATAGCCGCGCCGACGTTGAGCGGTGCACCGGTAATCAGCGTACCAACCGTGTACACAAGGTACGCCACAGTATAGCCAACGGCAAGTTGAAGCCCAATACCGCCCCAGAGCCATTTTGCGCTCTTCATCTCCGCATTCATAGCGCCGATAGCCGCAAAGCAAGGCGGACTGTACAGGTTAAACATTAAATACGCAAGAGCCGCGACCTTGGTGATGGCCATAACACCCGCCACCTCGGCACCGGCACCCTCCATAAGCGTGAGTTCCTCGGTGTCGATAAGATTATCCAGACCGACAAAGCAAACGGCAAGAGTGCCAACGACATTCTCTTTGGCAATAAAACCGGTAATTGCCGCCGCCGCCAACTGCCAAGAAAGAACGCCCACAACCGGAACAAGCAAATAAGCAAAAGGAGAAGCAATAGACGCCAAAATAGAAGCATCGGCAGTTTCAGCCACTTGGAAACTCCAAGTAAAACTTTGCATTAACTGCACCGCCATATTGCACAGCAGAATGATGGTAGCGGCCTTTACAACGTAAGCCCAACCGCGACTGCACATAGACTTAAACGCACCCCAAAAAGAGGGCACCCGGTATTCGGGCAGTTCTATGATAAAGAAGGATTTTCTTGCTTTGTAGCCGGTAATAGCATTGATAAGCAATGCACCGAAGAAAATAAGTGCGATACCCGCAAAATACATCAAAGCACTGACCCACCAAGCATTCTCGAAAAATGCGCCGGCAAACAGCGAAATAACGGGAATCTTTGCACCGCAAGGCATAAAGGGAGCCAGCATTGCGGTTGCTCTGCGCTCACGCTCGTTGCGGATGGTGCGGCTTGCCATAACGCCGGGGACGGCACAACCAACGGTAATCACAAAAGGAATCACCGATTTGCCCGAAAGACCGACCCGCTTGAAGATGGGGTCAAGAACAACAGCGGCGCGGGACATATACCCGCAATCCTCCAAGAGAGCAATGAGGAAGTACATCACCATAACGAGAGGCAAGAACCCAACAACGGCAACCACGCCGCCGATAACGCCGTCAACAAGGATGGCAGAAATCAGCGGATTGGCATTTTCAAGAAGCCCGCCAACCCAACCTTGGAAAACCTCCAGAAGCGGTACAAGTCCGGGAATGAATTTATCATCAACCTCTACACCGTCCGCAATCCACGCACCGAGGGTAGTCTGCGATATGTAGAACACAAGGAACATAACCGCGGCAAAAATGGGAATACCCAGCCACTTGTTTGTGAGAACGGCGTCAATCTTATCATCCAAATTCCTGGTGTTGGTAAACACTTTACGCCGTTCAACTTCCCTTACAATTTTGTTTACCAAGGCAAAGCGTGTACGGTCTGCGGCTTCCACCTGTGCCTTGTCAGTCAAATCAACATATTTTTGCAGGTATAGTGCTCTCTGTTTTTTACCTGCTTGAGCAATCACCGTTTCAACAAGTTTTTTTAATCCGTCTGCCGAAGTAGAAACGGTTTTCACAACGGGACAACCGAGCTTTGCAGAAAGCGCCTCTGCGTCAATTTCGTTGCCCTTTTTCTTACCGATATCACTCTTGTTGAGAGCTACAACTACAGGAATACCCAATTCCAACAGTTGCGTGGTGAAAAACAAGCTGCGGCTCAAATTATCCGCATCCACAATATTGATAATAACATCGGGATTTTCATTTTTCACATAAGCGCTGGTAACGCTTTCCTCGCTTGTAAAGGGGGACATAGAATACGCACCGGGAAGGTCAACGGCAGTAATCTGCTCGCCGCCGGCATATTGCTTCTTAATTGGGTGTTCTTTTTTGTCTACGGTGACCCCTGCCCAGTTGCCGACCTTTTCGTTGCGGCCGGTCAGCGCATTGTACATGGTGGTCTTACCTGAGTTCGGATTGCCTGTTAAAGCAATTCTCATTCGTTCCATCCTCCTGCTTCCCCAACTATATGTGAATTCCGTTAAATACCGTTACAATTTTAAGTTAGCAAACGCTAACCGGTGAGCAAAAAAATAATCCGCCGATTATTTTTGTAGAATTAAACAATAATGGCCTCAGCCAACTGAGTATCAATACTGTAGCGACCGTCCTTAATAGAAACCGTACAACCACTCTTGCGGTGTGCAATAACGGTAATCGTTTCACCGCTATAGCATCCCAGTGAAAACAAGAACGCGTTTAACTCTTCGTCATTCGTGTTAATCTGCTGAATAACGTATGCTTTTCCTTCTTCTGCTTCTCTCAAATTCATATCCGTTACCACCGCGTTATGTTGTCGTGTGGTTAGTTACAGCTAACCATCATCCTCAAAGAAGAGTTAGCCACCGCTAACCTTGTATGAGTATACCTCTTTTTTTCCACGTTTGTCAAGGGGATTTTGCCGTTTTTTCAAACTTTTGTGACACTTGAATCATACTCGCCGTTGATTTTTCACAGTCTTTGTGGTATCTTATAAATAAAGGGATACTAAAATATCATTTTTGGGAGTTTGTTATGGGATTAAAACCGTCCGGCGAAATGTATTTGGAAACCATTTACGTGCTTTGCAAGGAAAAATCCGCGGTGCGTTCTATCGACGTGGCTGAGTATATGAATTACTCCAAGCCCAGCGTCAGCCGTGCCGTCGGGCTCTTAAAAAAAGAAAATTACATTGCCGTGGACAAGGATGGATACATCACCTTAACGGAGGACGGCCTTTTATTTGCGCAAAAAATCTATGAGCGCCACACGGTTTTGAGCAAGGCACTGATGATGCTCGGCATTGACGAGAAAACCGCAGCGGAGGATGCGTGCAAAATAGAACACGTTATCAGTGACCAATCCTTTGAATCGCTGAAAAAATTTATGGATAACCAGTCATTACGATAAGGAAAGCACAACGGCAGGGGCTCCGAACGGAGTCCCTGCCGTTTTCTCGTTTTATCGGTTACCGCTTCACGTATTTCAGCGGGTCCACCAATTTTCCGTTTTTAATTATCTCAAAATGCAGGTGTGCGCCAAACGAGTAACCGGTATTTCCCACCTTGGCAATGTATTCGCCCTGCGCCACCTTTTGCCCCTCTTGCACGTTCAGTTTGCTGCAGTGCGCATAGCGCGTATTGTAACCGTTGCCGTGGTCAATTAACACATAATACCCGTAACTGCTGTGATACCGCGCTTCCACCACCGTGCCGCCGTCTGAAGCGATAATGGGCTTACCGTTGGTACTGCCGTTGGAAATATCAATCGCACCGTGGAACGACCCCCAACGCGAGGCGAACGGCGAGGAAATCACCTTGGTATACGGCAACGGCCACACAAACGTACCGGTAGCCACACCGTCGCCCTGCGTAACATCCTGCGAGTAGGTTTTACCGCCTACCGCCACCACCTGCGCAACCGGCGCTTTGGTAACCACGGCGGACACCACCGAACGGTATTGTTCCACACCGTCCACCGAAATAATCTCCGCCGTTACCGTTTGTTTGCCGTTTTTGCCGCGAACGCGAACTTCCTGATACCCCAACGGCTGGTTGGGCAGTTCCTGCACCACGGTGGAGTATTTCATGGTTTCGGTATACGTAACGTACCGAATGACTTTTACCGGAACCGTGCGCAAATAGGCCGTCATTTCCTCCGTCGTGCTCACCGCCGAGGTGGGATACAACCCCTCCACCAATTCCATCTTCGAAAAGAAATCAATCTTATCCGCGTCTTTTACGGTGTATTCCGACAACACGCGGTTCATCAGCGCACTCAGCGTGTTATGTTCCATCGCACCGCGGAAAATACCGTCTACGTACAAGCCGGAAACCTGAGTTACCGATGCCCCTACCTTCTCTAAAATAAGGTCACGCACCTGTCCCTCGTCCAACAAATCGGCGCTTTTTACCACCGCCAACGTCAATTTGGGAGCGCGTTCCACTTGGAAAGATTCGTCGGCATCAATCACCATGCCCTCCACCATAGCGGCGGCGTTGGTGTACACGCTTTCGTCCGCAATGTAACCAAACGGTTGGCCTTGATACTCCAAAGCCAGCGCAAATTCCGCTTGCCGCCAATAGAGCGCCGTGTTTATCAGTAACAACAACGCCCCCACGGGAGCCGCCACGTTAATCACCGCACGTAAAATGTGGATATGCCGCCGCAACACCAGCCACGGCAACCCCAGCAGCGGCACCAAACACCGCACTGCCCGCCCGCTGTGGGAAACGCGTAACTGCTCGCTTACACGCGCCATATCCGCGCGCAAGACCCGCCATTCGGCGGCCAAACGGAGGCAGTGCCGCCATAGTAACCATTCCCACGCACGGTATAGCCCCTTGGCAAGCGGCCGCCACAAGGTACGGGTGAACCGTACCAACGATTTTACGCAACGCACGGAGCGCACGCCTACTACGTAACACACGGCGTAGGCCAATTTGCAAAACACCTTAACGCTTGCTTGGATTGCGCGCCATTGGTTTTGAAGCGCCGCACTGCGCAAGGGTTGTTCCGAAGAACGCCGTTTCCGTTTCATACGACGCCTCTCCTTTCTGTTTCGTTTTGCTCATTATAACGATTTTTGTCGTAAAAAGCAAGCCAAGTAGGAAAAGGGTGGGCGATTTTCCAACATTTTAGGTGTAAAAATGGTAAGTTCTGAAAATTGTACCCCTTAGTCGGGATACCGCAACTGTGCCGGTGTCCACCCCTGCAACACAGCGCACTGCCGTGCGGCGTAGGCACGCGCGCTTTCCAAATCGTGTTCCGCATAATTGCCGCATTCCCGCCGAGTCGCCCCCGGAACAGCGCCCGTGTACGCGGCAATAAACGCCAGCGTTTCCTGCACCAGTGCAATCACTTGTTCCTCGCTCATTCCGCGGGTGAGAAAGTAAAATCCGGTGCGGCAACCCATCGGCCCAAAATACACAATGTTATCTTCAAACGCGCTGTTGCGCACGTAGGTGGCAAACAAGTGCTCAAGCGTGTGCATTGCCGCCACCTCCAAAAACGGCGGCGTGTTGGGGTACACGAACCGTAAATCGTAGGTGGTCACGTCCCCGTCCACGCGTGAGGTGTACAACCCCGGCGTGAGCGTGTCGTGGTTAATACAAAAACTTTGAATGGTCTTCATAGCAAATTCTCCAATCCGTGAGTACGTAAACACGTCATCATATCTTCCGGCAACGGACTGCTAAGCGCAACCGTTTCGTGCGTTAACGGGTGGCAAAACCGCAACTGTGCACAGTGCAAGCCGTGGCGCGGCAACAGTTGTTCATCGGTACCGTACATGGTATCCCCCGCCAGCGGATGTCCCAACCACGCCATATGCACGCGAATTTGGTGGGTGCGCCCCGTTTCCAGCCATAAGCGCACCAACGTAACCGTACCGTCACTGCCCAGCGCTTCGTAATGCGTAACGCTCTCCTTGCCGCCGTCCCCCACTTCACGGGTAATACAACACCCTTCTTTTACGCGAATGGGTTGGTTCACCGTGCCGCTGCCTGTCAGTTCGCCCAACACGATAGCCACATAGGTTTTTTGTGCTTTTTGCGCCAACGCAAACGCCATGTGCGGATTTTTTGCCGCCAACAGCAAGCCGCTGGTATTCCGGTCAAGCCGATTTACCGGACGAAACGCGTGCGGCCGCCCCTGCCGATGGTAATACCCCACCACCGCGTTGGCAAGCGTGGGTTCCGGCTTGCCGGCGGAAGGATGCACCGCCAAATACGGCGGCTTGTCCACCACCAGTACCGATTCATCCTCATACACCACGGCAAGCGGCAGGTCCGCCCCCTCAATGCGCACGGCGTCTTCGGGAAATTGCAGGCACAACTCTTCCCCCGCGTTCACGCGGTCAATGCTGCGCCGCGGCTCGCCCGCCACGGTAATACCGCCGGGTGTGTGCTTCAGCCGCACCACCATACGCCACGAAAAGCCGCGCCCCTGGCGCAAAAACGTTTGTACCGAGGCGCCGTCATATTCTGTTGGAATAGTAAAAGTTAACGTTTCCATGCCGTTCATTATACGCTCTTTTGCGAGAAATTGCAAGTTGCCGCACAGAACCCCTTGTTTTTTTGCAAAAATCTGTTAAAATAAGTAGGATAGTACAAAGGAGGGTTCCGGATATGGAAAATAACAAGTTTTACCTAACCACTGCCATTGCGTACACTTCGCGTAAACCGCACATTGGCAACGCTTACGACGTGGTGCTGGCGGATATGATTGCGCGGTACAAGCGAATGCAGGGGTTTGATGTATATTTTCTGACCGGCTCCGACGAACACGGTCAAAAAATCCAACAATATGCAGAAGAACAAGGCATCTCGCCTAAAGAATATGTGGACGGTATTTCCGACGAAATTAAAATGGTATGGAACAAACTCAACACCTCGTACGACCGTTTTATCCGCACCACCGACGCGGACCACGAGGCCGCCGTCGGGGCCATTTTCACCAAGTTGTATGAGCAAGGTGACATTTACAAAGGCAAGTACGAAGGCAAGTATTGCGTACCGTGCGAATCGTTTTTCACTCCCTCGCAGTTAAAAGACGGCAAATGCCCCGACTGCGGGCGCGACGTGGCGGATGCCAGCGAGGAGGCGTATTTCCTGCGCTTGTCCAAATATCAGGACCGTCTCCTCAAACACATTGAGGAGCATCCGGAGTTTATTCAGCCGGAGTCTCGCCGCAACGAAATGATTAACAACTTCTTAAAACCCGGCTTGTCCGACTTGTGCGTATCCCGCTCGTCGTTCACCTGGGGCATTCCGGTACCGTTTGACCCCAAACACGTCACCTATGTGTGGCTGGATGCGTTGTCCAACTACATTACCGGTATCGGGTATCATCCAAACGGCAGTAGCAACTTGTTTGAGGCCAACTGGCCGGCAGATTTGCACGTAATCGGCAAGGATATTGTGCGGTTCCACACCATTTATTGGCCAATCATTTTAATGGCACTGGGTCTGCCGTTACCCAAGCAAGTGCTGGGTCACCCGTGGCTGCTTTCGGGTGAGGATAAAATGAGCAAATCCCGCGGCAACGTATTGTATGCGGATGAACTGGCCGACCGTTTTGGTGCAGATGCGGTGCGGTATTACCTGCTTTCGCAAATCCCCTTTGCGCAGGACGGCACCATTACGCTGGAAAGCTTTTTGAACCTGTACAACGCCGACTTGGCAAACACGCTGGGCAACTTGGTGAATCGCAGCATTGCCATGACCAATAAATACTTTGGCGGCACGGTGAACCGTAGCGGCGTGGTTGCCTCGGAGGCAGATGCCGACTTGCTGGCCACCGCCGAAAAAGCGCTGGAAACCTACCGCGAAAAGATGGCACAATACCGCAACGCCGAAGCGTTGGCAGCGGTAATGGCACTGGCCAAGCGGTGCAATAAATACATTGACGAAACCACGCCGTGGGCGCTGGCTAAGGACGAAACCGCTCGTCCCAAGTTGGAAACGGTGCTGTACAATCTTTTGGAATGTATCCGTCTGCTCGCCGTGTGCCTAACCCCTGCCCTGCCCGAAACGGCGGGCCGCATTGCCGAGCAAATGAACTTGTCCGCACAATCCCTGTCGCTGGATACGCTGGCGTTCGGTGCCGTTTCCACCTACACCGTGGGCACACCGGAACCGTTGTTTGCCCGCGTGGAAGTGGAAAAGATACTGGCGGAAGAAGCGGAAAAACTCGCCGCGTCCGAACAAGCCGCCGCGGCTCAAAACGTAACGTTCCTTTCGGAAATTACCATTGACGATTTTGCCAAAATCGACCTGCGCGTGGCACGTGTGGTGGATTGCGAGCCGGTTAAAAAGGCCAAAAAACTGCTCAAACTCACGTTGGATGACGGCAGCGGCACGGCGCGCACCGTGGCATCCGGCATTGCGCAGTGGTACACACCGGATGACCTTAAAGGTCGGCAGGTCATTGTGGTGGCAAACCTCAAACCCGTCACCTTGTGTGGTGTGGAAAGTTGCGGTATGATTTTGGCGGCCGACGACGGCGATGCCGCCCGCGTACTGTTTGCGGACGGGCTTACCCCCGGCAGTCGCATTCGTTAACCTCATCACTTAACAGGGGGGATACCAAGCGGTATCCCCTACTTTTGTTGTCAAACGAGGAGACTACTATGCCTATTTTTGATTCCCACGCCCATTATTTGGATACCCGCTTTGACGAAGACCGCGACACCCTTCTTACCGCCTTGTTGGGCGGTGAGGTGTGCGGCATTATTGAAAACGGCACCACCGCCGACACCTCCCGCCGCGCCGTGGAACTGGCTCACCGCCATCCCCGCTTGTGGGCGGCGGTAGGGATTCACCCCGAGGAAGCCGCCCACGCCACCTCTGCCGACCTTGCCGTTATTGAACAACTGGCGGCGGATGAAAAAGTGGTAGCCATCGGTGAGATTGGGTTGGATTATCATTATGAGGAATACTGCCCCCGCGCGGTACAACAACACTGGTTTACGCAACAACTGGAATTGGCGAACCGCTTGTCGTTGCCGGTGGTGGTTCACGACCGCGAAGCACACG
>JAZRRV010000056.1:0-1221 GCA_045651085.1 Acutalibacteraceae bacterium | reverse complement strand
CTTTGGCGGAAAAACGCCCGCCCGCCAGCGCTGTTTCGCCCGCCGTAAAGGTAAGCGCATCCCCCACGCGTACCACCGTTTCCGCCTCGGCACGCGAGGTTGCACCAATATCAATCAGTAAACCATCTGCCGCGGGGATTTTTGTTTTCTCTTCCCCGCTGCACTGGTGCGTGGCCTTGCCGCCAATAACGCCGCAGTGCCCGTTCACCCACACGCGGCGAGCAAACAACACCTCCGGCGCCACACCACCCACACAGACAAAACGCAAATATCCCTCTTCCGTAATGCCGGTTACTATCCCGCCGACTTCGTCCATATGTGCGGCAAACAATACCCGATGCGGAGCGCGTTGTTTCCCGTTAAGTTCCGCAATTACGTTGCCCAATCGGTCTACCCGCACTTCACGCACGGCGGGGGCACTTTTTAATTGTTCCAAAATACAGGCGCGTACCGCTTGCTCGCGGCCGGAAATACCCGAAAGCTCCGATAACTCTGTAATACACTTACGCACGGGTACACACCTCCCCTTGCTCGGCAAACGCCGCCATTAAGCGTGCCGTTGCCTCAATATCGTGCAACGAGGCAACTTCCACCGGTGTGTGCATATACCGCAACGGTATGGAAAGCAACGCCGTGGGAACACCGTCGCGCACCATGCTGATTCTATCGGCATCGGTGCCGGTCGTGCCGCCCATTACCTCATACTGCACGGCAATGTTTTGGGCTTGCGCCAAGCGGTGCAGTTGCGTGCTCATTCCCTCATCCAACACGGGCGAAACGCCCAACATCGCACCCGCGCCCAACACACCGCACAAGCGGCGGTCGGCATCCGGTGTGTGTGCAAAACTCACGTCCACGGCAATGGCGGCATCCGGCTGAATAGCAAACGTCGCCGGCCCCGCGCCGCGCATTCCCAATTCCTCTTGAGCGCAAAACAACGCCACCACGCGGCACGGCAACGCTTTGCCTTGCAACAGCAAAAGCGCTTGCAACACCGCGGCGCAACCGGCACGGTTGTCCAACGCTTTGGCACACACGCGGTTGTTTAATAACTTTTCAAAATGCGGAGCGAACATCACGCGCGTTCCCACCGGAATCCGTGCTTTTGCTTGCTCGGCGGTCATTCCCACGTCAATACCGCGTTGCTCGGTTGTGAGCGGTTTATCGTCACTCCCCGACAAATGCGGCGGCGTAGAGCAAAACACACCTGCCACCGGCGGG
>JAZRRV010000055.1:0-2587 GCA_045651085.1 Acutalibacteraceae bacterium | reverse complement strand
CTGCCGAGTCCGCAACCGCGTTGGCGGCGGCGGAGGTGTTGCAGGAACTGCTGGGCGGTAAATCGTCGGCGTTGTATGCGCGGCTAATGCAAGAGGAACTCATTAACGCCTCGTTTGGCGTGGAGTATTTTTGCGGTGCGGGATATGGTGTGTGGATTGTGGGCGGCGAATCGCGCGACCCCGATGCGGTGAGCGCGGCGTTCGCCGCCGAAGTCGAAAGGCAACGGCTTGGCGGCATTGACCCGACCGATTTTGCGGCGGCGCGCAACGCGGTGTACGGGCGGCACATCAGTCGAATGGATGACGTGGAGGCGTGCGGCGATTGGTTGGTGGATGCGCATTTTAACGGTGTCACCCCGTTTGCTTATTTGGAGGCGATTGCCACACTGGACAGTGCCGCGGTTTACGAACGGCTGGTAACGGATTTTAACGAGCAGGCGTCTACGTTGTCGATTGTGCACCCGTTGCCCGAAAAGAAAGGATGAGCAAAATGGAGTACGTTTCGTTCCCCAAACTGGGATGGACCATTCCCGTGCACGAAGAGATTGTTTCGTTTGAACTATTCGGACAGACCTTCGCCATTCGCTGGTATGCGGTGATTATCGCGCTGGGGTTGTGCCTGGCCATTTGGTATGCTTACCGCCGTGCGGATGAGTTCCGTATTTCTAAGGACGCGATGTTCGATGCGGTGCTGGTGTGTGCGTTGGCGGCCATTGTGGGCGCGCGGTTGTATTACGTGGTGTTTTCGGAAGACCGCGCCGCCTATTTTGCCAACCCGATAAGCATTTTACAAATTTGGAACGGCGGCTTGGCCATTTACGGGGCGGTGATTTTTGCCTTTGTTTCGGGGTTCATTATGTGCCGCGTGAAAAAGATAGATACCCTGCGCATGTTCGATTTGGCGGCACCCGGTTTTTTAATTGGGCAAGCCGTGGGGCGTTGGGGCAATTTTGTAAACCAAGAAGCGTTTGGCGGCAACACCACCCTGCCGTGGGGAATGTCGGGCAGTGAAATTGCCGGCGCGTATGCCGGTGCGGTTAGTTACGACCCCGCCTTGCCGGTTCACCCCACCTTTTTGTACGAATCGTTGTGGTGCGCGTTGGGGTTGCTGGTAATACATATCGTATCTAAACGAGCATACCGTTTTCGCGGGCAGTTGTTTGCTCTGTATGTTATGTGGTACGGCACGGGGCGGTTTTTTATTGAGCAACTGCGCACCGACAGTTTGTATTTTGGCACGATGCGGGTCTCCTGCTTGGTGGCGGCGTTGTCGGTGCTGGGCGGTTTGGCGCTCTACTTTGTGTTTAAGGAACGCGAGAGCCGGTTGCCCAAAACTTTGCAAGATGAAGAAACGGTTTTAGCGGAGAATGAAACGCTTACCACCGATGTAGAAAGTGAGGAAGTAAACGATGGCAGTACGAATTGACGGTAAAGCCATTGCCGCGGCGGTGCGGCAAGAGGTGCGTGCTGAGGCCGAGGCGTTGACGAGGCAAGGGCACACGCCCGGATTGGCGGTTATATTGGTGGGCGACGACCCTGCCTCACGCGTGTATGTGAACAACAAAAAGAAAGCGTGTGCCGAGGCGGGGATTCGTTCCGAGGAATTTGCCTTGCCCGCCGACACCACGCAGGAACAACTGCTGGCGTTGGTGGCGGAACTCAACGGCAGGGAGGATATTGACGGCATTTTGTGTCAACTTCCGTTGCCCAAACCGTTGGATGACAAAGCGGTGATTGCCGCCATTTCTCCTAAAAAGGACGTGGATGCGTTCCACGCCGCCAACGTGGGGCAAATTCTCATTGGCGACTACGCCTTTTTACCGTGTACTCCCGCAGGGGTAATGGAACTTTTGCACCGCACCGGCATTTCGGTGGAGGGCAAACACTGTGTGGTGATTGGGCGGAGCAACATTGTGGGCAAGCCAATGGCGATGTTGTTGCTGCACGAAAACGCCACGGTTACCATTTGCCACTCCCGCACGCAAAACTTAAAGGAGATTTGTCGGCAAGCCGACGTGCTGGTGGCGGCAGTAGGCCGCGCCGGTTTTGTAACACCGGATATGGTAAAAGAAGGCGCCGTTGTGGTGGATGTGGGCATTAACCGCAACGCCGAAGGCAAGCTGTGCGGCGACGTGGACCCCGCTGTGGAAGAGGTGGCAGGATACTTCACTCCCGTGCCCGGCGGCGTGGGGCCGATGACCATTGCCATGCTCCTGAAAAACACCATTACCGCCGCGCGCGGATTGTTATAAAACGCTTCCTCGCCGTTTGTAAGCGGCGGGGCTTTTCTTGCTCAAAAAACCGAACAAATTTTCGATTTTCTATTGACAACCGCAAAAAACTTGGTATAATAAAAGCAGAAAGGAACATTTGTTCGCGTTTTGCGAACAACGTTGGGAGGCAATGAGATGTTGTTTAACTTGTGTGCTGCCGCGGTGTTGGGGGCGGTGGCGTTGTATATGACCGGAAAAACCGCATATAAAACCGCGAGGCGTATGGCGTGGGTGCCGGCGGCTATGGCGTTAATGGAGTTGGCGCTGTGCGGCGCGTTGGACGTAGCGGCGTATCCGGTGCTTACCGCGGTACT
>JAZRRV010000054.1:0-4850 GCA_045651085.1 Acutalibacteraceae bacterium | reverse complement strand
AACGACATGGCTACGATCCGACTTGGAGTGGCTTAGCTCCTTCCCACTGGCGGTTATCTCGTTTAGCGACCCGTACGTAACGGCGGGCGTGATAGCCGCCTTTGGAGTGGTGGCTGTGAGTTGGCGGTTGTTTCACCGCATTTACGTGTCACTGCTTACTGCGGCGTTGTGTGCCGCCGTGGTGCTTTCGGGGGCCGGATGGTACCAAAACACAATGGAGGACGTGGTGCGTATTCGCAACGTGTCCACCTCCGCCGACTTGGCGGTGTACGTGTGCTACCGTGGGGAAACGGTGCTGATTACTACCCCCACGAGGGCGAGCACGTTGTACAACATCCGTTCCGCTTTGAACCGCGACGGCATTACCGCGGTGCATACCCTGTGGTTGCCGGAGACCGAAACGGCGGCGGAGGAACAGATACCGAAGATATTGGCCGAGCCGCTTTCGGAGGTAACCGTGCGGCGAATGTCACCGTCGGTTACCGAGTACGGCACGATGTTTACGCTGGACGGGTGGTTGTATTGGCGCGTGGGAGATTGTCACTTGGCGTTTGATTTGAGCGGCGGGAGTGGCAACCTTTACGGCGAAAACGACGCAGTGTTCAGCGTTGCTAAGGGCTTTCATTATGACGAGGGCAGCGGTGAACCGCTGATATGGAGCGATGCCGCAGGATACCTGTGTATGAAATAAACGTGACGAAAGGGTGGTTTTTGTGCCGATTTCGGAGCAGGAACTGAAACAGCACATTAAGCAAGGAGTGCCCGCACGGGTGTATTTGCTGTACGGCGAGGAGACGTATTTGACCGCACATTATACCCAACAGGTTATTCGTTTGTCGGGGGTGCGGCCGGGCGACGGATTGGCGGGGTTTAATTTTCATGAGTTTGACGGGCAGGAATGTTCGTTTGACACCATTGAGGAAGCCGCCGAGGCACTGCCGCTGATGGCGGACCGCAAATGTGTGGTGGTGAGCAACTGCGACGTGACTGCGGCCGCGGTATTTGACCGTGCGATGGCGCTGGTGTGTGACCCGCCGGAGGAAACGGTGCTGATTTTTAAGATGACCACCTTGTTGGCGGAGGGAAAGCCGAACGCCAAATGGCGGCAGTTTATAGAGGCGGTGGAGGCCAACGGTGTGTGCGTGGCGTTTCCGCGCAAATCCGTGGAGGACGTGGTGCGCTTGCTGTGCGCGGGTGCCGGTCGCCGCGGCAGTACCCTGCGCCCCGAAGTGGCGCGCGAATTGGTAGAACAGTGCGGCAACGATTTGAATTTGCTGTTAAACGAGTTGGATAAACTGTGTGCCGTGGCGGGCAACGGTGAGATTACTACCGGTATTTTGGGCGAGGTTGCCACCAAAAACTTGAACGCGCAGGTGTTTGAACTGTCCAACGCCATTTTGAAACACCATTACGAAAACGCGTATGCCATTCTTCACAAACTGTTTGCCTGTAAGTTGGAGCCGTTGGTGATTTTGGCGGCACTTTCCGGCACGTATACGGACTTGTACCGCGCCAAACTGGCGGCTATCGGCGGGCAACGCGCGGAAACGCTGGTGGAGGAGTTTGATTACAAGGGCAAGGTGTTCCGCTTGCGGTACGCCGCGCGCGATTGCAGTCGGTTATCGTTGGAATCGTTGCGGGAGAGTTTGGATATTTTGGCGCAGGCGGACCGCCGCTTAAAATCGTATACCGCTGACAAACGCACCGTGTTGGAAGAAACGGCGGCAAAACTGATTGTGACTGCCAAACTGGGGCGCACGGAATGAGTATAAAATTGCGCGAAGCCGTGGTGGTGGAAGGCAAGTATGACGCCATTCGCCTGCGCTCGGTGGTGGATGCGGTGATTGTGACCACGGATGGGTTTGGGATTTTTCGCCAACCGGAAAAGTGGGAACTGTTGCGCCGCTTGGCGGCGGCACAGGGACTCATTGTGCTGACCGACAGCGATGCGGCGGGGTTTGTGATTCGCGACCGCATTGCCGGCGCGTTGCCCACGGAGCAGGTGCGCCACGCCTACGCGCCTGAAGTGGCGGGCAAGGAACGGCGCAAAGCCGCGCCCTCCCGCGAGGGGTTGTTGGGCGTGGAGGGTATTGACGGCGAACGGTTGTTGCGTGCCTTATTGCAAGCCGGTGCTACGGTGGAAGGGCAAGCCCCCACCGACCGCCCGCGTGCGTTTTTAACCAAGGCGCGGTTGTATGAGGATGGCTTGTCCGGTAAGGCGGACAGTGCCCGTCTGCGGGAGAAATTATTGCGTTTTATGGGGTTGCCGCATCGGTTATCCGCCAACCGTTTGGTAGAGGTGGTAAACGCCCTGCTTACCGAACAGGAATATGTGGACTGGCTGGTGCATAGTAAAGGAGAGGACGCCCAATGAACCAACCATTGATATTGGCATCGGCATCGCCCCGCCGCCGCGAAATTTGCGATTTGCTGGGAATACACTATACGGTGTGCCCCGCAACGGGCGAATTGCCGGTGGATGCGCAGTTGCCGCCGGAGGCGGCGATTTTGCGCGTTGCCCGCGGCAAGGCGGAGGAAGTGGCGGCGGCTCACCCGCAAGCGGTGGTGCTGGGCGCGGATACCGCCGTGGTGGTGGACGATGAGATTTTGGGAAAACCGAAAAACGAAGAGGATGCCAAAGCGATGCTCCGCCGATTATCGGGGCGCACGCATCGGGTGATTACCGGTGTGTGGGTATGCGGTGACGGGTACGACACCGGCTTTGCCGACAGTGCGGAGGTGGCGTTCTTTCCGCTCGGCGAGGAGGACATTGCGGCGTACGTTGCTACCGGTGAACCGATGGACAAGGCAGGCGCCTATGCGGTGCAGGGGTTTGGTGCGCGGTATATCCGCGGGATTCACGGCGATTTTTACACGGTGATGGGGCTTCCCTGTGGGCGGTTGTACCGCTTTTTACACCGTTTGGGATAATTTTTAATGAAACGTTCGACACGGTTTGACAAGAAAGGATGACGGTTACAATGAAGGACGGAAGACATCACGCGCCGCGCAAGAGTGCGCCGACTTGGTGGTTTATGGCGTTTTTGGCGGGCTCGCTGTTGTGGATGGAACTGGTGTTCCGTGCTGCCACGGTAAAAGGGTTTTTCGGCAGCGGGTTGATTTTTATGTTGGGCTTTACCGTTGCCGCCGCGGCGGTGTTGTACGTGCTGTGCACCTTTGGCAAAAGCCGTGTAAACCACTGGGTTACGTTTGGCCTGCTGTGCGCTTTGGCGTTGTTGTTTTCTTCACAAATTGTGTATTACGGTGTGTTTGACACGTATTATATTGTGTATTCCATTAAAAACGCGGGGCAGGTGGCACAGTTCTGGAAGGATACGCTGCTTTACATTTGGCGCAACCTGTTTAGCATTGTATGCGTGTGGTTGCCGCCGGTGGTGTATGCGTTTTTCGGCAAGCGGTTGGCACCCGCCCGCCGCGCGCCGTTACTGCTGAAAGGCGCGGCGCTGGGCGTGGCGCTGGTGTTCCACTTGTTTTTTATGTTGCTCGCTTTGTGTTTTCAAAACGGCGATACCAGCCCCGGTTACTTGTACAGTCGGCAATTTTCTGCAGACGCTTCTGCCAAACAATTTGGCCTTCTTACCATGGAACGGCTGGATATTAAGTTTATGATTTTCGGCAACAAGGTGGACGATGACCCGGACATTCCCTCCTCGTTGCCGGCGGAGCCCGACCCCGAACCCGACGATACGCCGATTCAGTACGAGCCGAACGTGATACCGTCGTTGGATTTGGCGGGGCTTGCCGAGAAAGAGAGCAACGCCACCATTCAAAAAATGCACAACTATTTTGCCTCGGTTACGCCCACGATGAAAAACGAGTATACCGGCAAATTTAAGGGCAAAAACTTGATTTTTGTGGTGGCGGAGGGTTTTTCGCCCTATGCCGTGAGTGAGACGCTCACCCCCACGCTGTACAAGTTGTCGCACGAGGGGATTCAGTGCACCAATTACTACACGCCGGGGTGGGGGGTTTCCACCTCCGACGGCGAGTATACCAGTTTGCTGGGGTTAATGCCCGCCACGGGTGTGCACAGCATGGAATATTCCGCCGACCGCAATATGTATTTTTCGTTGGGGAATATGCTGAAAAAGCAGGGGTATAACACCTATGCGTTCCACAATCATACGTACACGTATTATAAGCGGCACAAGTCGCATCCCAATTTGGGATACAACTACAAGGGCATTGGTAACGGGTTGGAGTTGGATTATTCCACCTACTACCCCGGCAAAAACACCAAAACCCGTTGGCCGAACTCGGACTACTTAATGGCGAAAGCCACCACCGACGTGTATATGGGCGAGCAACCGTTCCACACGTATTATCTGACGGTGAGCGGGCATATGCTCTATACCTTTATGGGCAACAGTATGGCCTCCTACCACAAGAGCAAAGTGCAGGATTTGGCATATAAGTCTGAACAGGTAAAGGCGTATTTGGCGTGTCAGATTGAACTGGATTTGATGCTGCAGGAATTGGTGGCGTCGCTGGAGGCCAAGGGCATTGCGGAGGACACGGTAATTGTGCTGACCGCCGACCACTATCCCTACGGGTTGCAGCAAGCCAACGAGACGGATTATTACAGCGAGTTGGCGGGGTACGATACCTCCTCGGTGTTTGAAAAGTACCGCAACACGCTGATACTGTGGCACAAAGGGTTGGAGAGTATGGTGATTGACGAGCCGACCTACAGCATTGATTTGTTGCCCACGCTTTCCAACTTGTTTGGGCTGGAATACGATTCCCGCTTGCTAATGGGGCGCGATTTTCTGTCGGATGCGTCGCCGCTAGTGTGCTTTTCCAACCGCAGTTGGATTACGGACAAAGGG
>JAZRRV010000053.1:0-2368 GCA_045651085.1 Acutalibacteraceae bacterium | reverse complement strand
GCCGATGCGGTGGTGCTGGCAACCGGTACGTATTTGCAAGCGCGCATTTTTATTGGCGACGTTTCGTATGACGGCGGGCCGGACGGATTGTTTCCCGCCTCGCAATTAACGCAATCGCTTGTTGCGTTGGGAATGACGCTGCGGCGATTCAAAACGGGTACGCCAGCCCGCGTGCTGCGTTCCAGCATTGATTTTTCCAAAACCGAACCCCAACCGGGGGATGAGCCGGTGGTGCCGTTTTCGTTTGAAACCGCACAACACCTGGAAAACACGGTGGATTGCCACATTACCTGGACCACGCCCGAAACCAAGCGTGTGATTTTGGAAAATTTGCACCGTTCCCCGTTGTACGGTGGAAAAATCCACGGCGTGGGACCGCGCTATTGCCCCAGTATTGAGGATAAAATTGTGCGGTTTGCGGAAAAAGAGCGCCATCAAGTGTTTATTGAGCCGTGCGGCGCCAACACCGACGAAATGTATTTGCAGGGGTTGTCCTCGTCGTTGCCGGTGGATGTGCAGTTACAGGTGTTACATACCATTCCGGGGTTAGAAAACGTTTGCGTGATGCGCCCCGCCTACGCCATTGAATACGATTGTTGCGACCCCACCGAGTTGGATGCCGGTTTGGCGTGCAAAGCGTTTGCCGGCTTGTTTGGTGCAGGGCAGTTTAACGGCAGTTCCGGTTACGAGGAGGCCGCCGCGCAAGGGTTGGTGGCGGGTATCAACGCCGCCCGCTACGCGCAGGGGAAACCGCCGATGATACTCGACCGTGCCAGCGGCTACATTGGCACGTTAATTGACGATTTGGTGACCAAAGGGTGCTCCGACCCATATCGGATGATGACCTCGCGCTCGGAGTATCGGTTGGTACTGCGGCAGGACAACGCGGACGAACGGCTAACGCCTATCGGCCGTGAAATCGGCTTGGTGGACGACGGTCGGTGGCAGCGGTTTTGCGAGCGTCAGCAACAAAAGCGGCAGGAACGTGCGCGGTTGCACGACACCATACTGCCACCTACCGAAACACTAAATGCGGTGCTGACGGCATGCGGCACAACACCGGTGGTTACCGGTATTCGTGCCGAGGAGTTGTTGCGCCGTCCGCAGGTGACCTATACGACGTTGGCGGCGTTGGGAGCGGATAATCCCGCGCTGGAGCCATTGGTGCGCGAACAGGTGGAAGTGGAAGTCAAGTACGAGGGGTATGTTCGCCGCCAACAGGCGGATATTGACGAAATGCGGCGGCTGGAAAATCGGTTGTTGCCGTCGGAGTTGGATTACACCACCATTACCGGACTGCGACTGGAAGCGCGCGAAAAACTGCAAAAAATTCGCCCGCGCAGTATCGGTCAAGCGTCGCGTATCAGCGGGGTCAGTCCGGCGGACGTGTCGGTGCTCATTGTGTGGCTGACCGGCAAAGGGGAGGTATCCGAATGATAGATAAGGATTTGCTTCGCCGTTTGGCGGCGGCGTACGCGGTGGAATTGGATAGCGTGGCCTGTGACAAACTGGATACCTACGCCGCCTTGCTGGTGGAATGGAACGAACGAATGAATTTAACCGCCATTACCGACCCCGCGGGCGTGGTGGTAAAACATTTTGCGGATAGTTTAACCGCCGTGCAATTTTTGCCGGAAACCAAAGGATTTTCGTTAATTGACGTGGGCACGGGTGCGGGGTTTCCCGGTATTCCGTTGGCGGTGGCGCGCCCCGATATGCGATTGACGTTGTTGGACAGTTTGAACAAACGGCTGATATTTTTGGAAGAAGTGTGCCGCGTGCTGGAGATTCCCGTGCAGCGTGTACACGCGCGCGCCGAGGAGGGTGGCCGCAAACCCGAACTGCGCGAGCAGTTTGACGTGGCCACCGCCCGCGCGGTGGCGTCGTTACCCGTGCTGCTGGAATACTGTTTGCCGTTTGTACGTCCGGGCGGGCGTTTTGTGGCAATGAAAGGGCCGGACAGTGACGAGGAATACCGTAACGCCGCCGCGGCACTCACGCGGTTGGGCGGTGATGCGGGGGAGGTACATCGGTTATTGTTACCTCCACAACCCTATGAGGGGTTGGAGCAGCAAGAGCGGCGCGTGTTTGTGTTTCGCAAAATCAAGCCGACACCGCCGGCTTACCCGCGCGCATCCGCCAAAATTGCCAAAAACCCGTTGTGAAGGAGGAAAAGCGGTGACAAAAGAACAACTGGACCGTATTAGCGAACTAACCCGCTTGTCCCGCAACAGGGAATTGACCGCCGCCGAGCAAGCGGAACGGGAAACGTTACGAGCACAGTACATTGGGGAGTTTCGTTCCAATATGAAGCACATACTGGACAATACCACGGTGCAACGCCCCGACGGCACGATAGAACCGTTGC
>JAZRRV010000052.1:0-5965 GCA_045651085.1 Acutalibacteraceae bacterium | reverse complement strand
GTCACGGTGCGTTGGCAGAGCGCGCGTTGGTGCCGGTTCTCCCCTCGCAGGAGGAATTCCCCTACACCATGCGTTTGGTGTCGGAAGTGCTGTCCTCCAACGGTTCTACCTCGCAGGCGTCCATTTGCGGTTCTACTTTGGCGTTGATGGCCGCCGGCGTGCCGATTAAAGCGCCTGTGGCGGGTATCTCCTGCGGTTTGGTAACCGAGGGTGACCGCTTTATGACGATGGTGGATATTCAGGGCTTGGAAGACTTCTTCGGCGATATGGACTTTAAGGTAGGCGGTACGCACAAGGGTATCACCGCCATTCAGATGGACTTGAAGGTGCACGGTCTCACCCCCGCTATCATTAAGGAAGCGCTGGAAAAGACCCGCAAAGCACGCCTCTATATTCTGGATGAGATTATGCTCAAAGCCATCCCTGAGGTGCGCCCCGAACTCTCCCCCTACGCACCCAAGATGATTACCACCAAGATTGACGTGGATAAGATTCGCGAAGTGATTGGCAAGGGCGGCTCGGTCATTCAAAAAATTCAAGCCGACTACTGCTGCGACGTAACGATTGAGGAAGACGGTACTGTGTTTATCGCCGCCGTTAACTCCGAAAACGCCAAGCGCGCGCTGGAAGTGATTGAAACCATTGCCAAAGACCCCGAAGTAGGTGCGATTTACAAAGGTCGCGTAACGCGCTTGATGGCGTTTGGCGCCTTTGTGGAGATTGCTCCCGGTAAAGAGGGCTTGGTCCACATTAGCAAACTGGACGTTAAGCGCGTGGAAAAGGTAGAAGACATTGTGACCGTGGGTGATGAAGTGCTGGTTAAGGTAACGGAGATTGACGAGCAAGGTCGTATCAACCTCTCCCGCCGCGATGCACTGATTCAGGTGGAAGGGTTAACTCCCGAACCGACGGTCGCGCGTGAGGCATCGTCCCGTCCCGCGCCCCGTCAGGGTGGTTTCCGCCGCCGTGACGACCGCCGCCGCGACGATTGATTTCCCAAAACAAATACAAAAACAGTGGGCAGGACACCTTAAGTGTCCTGCCCACTTTATTATTCTAAGTTTATATTAAATGAAGCACGGGGCGGAAGCCCATAAGTGCCAGCGCTAACAGCCCCAAATAGACGAGCGTACCCGGCAACCCGCGGAAGGCGGCGGGGGTATCGGGGTTGTCTATACGTTCCATGGCCTCGGTGACCATAGAGGACAACAACACAAAGCCGAGCGCCGAACCCAGCGCTATACCCAACGCCGAAAAAAACGAGGCCGAGAATTGATAATTGACAACCAGCGCGGCACCGATAACGATGGTGTTAAAGGCGGCCAGCGGCAAAAACCGATGTACGCGACGATACCATTCCGCAAACCGGCGGCGCGCTACCAGCACCGTTACAACGTATACCATCACCGTTATTACAACTACCAGCAACGGCCGAATTAAGCGAAATTGCCATTCGGTAGGTAACAGGCGGTCCAGCGGGTAAAACAACGCGGTAGTAGCCACCGAAAAGGCAATGAGCAACCGTCTGAACAAACGCCGCCCGCGCGGACGCCGCATTAACCGCACCAAGGAAGAGGAACCGAAGCCGGTGGTTAATACCACGTTCTGCATAGCCGCGGTAACGAGCAGATATAACACCATATCCCATACCGTTTTCATAGCAGGTCCTCCTTTTCCTTGGGTGCGCCGCGCCGTAACAACTGTTTAACCCATTGCAACGCCGCCGCCATAAAGCCGAGCAACACATAGCCGATAAACGGATGCTCTGCCTCCGGAAAACGGGCTTCAAAACCCAGCGGAACGCCCCAGATATGACCGGTCATTGCCGCTTCGCGCAGTGCCGAGGCAATACACAACACCAGCGCAAAGCCCAGTACGGTGCCCAACGAATCCGCCAACAACACCAAAGGGTGTGCCGTTGCCGCGTGGGCGCTGGCGGGGCGCAATGTGAACAATGTGTTTACCGCCATAAGCGGCAAAAACAAATAGAGTGATGCGTAAATGTCGGCAGAAATCCACTGCCGCAATACCGCGGCGGTTCCCAACAACAGTGCCGTCGTAATCAGCACGTAAACGGCGGGACGCAACCATTGCGGCAATCGCTCACCAAACAACGATAACAACAAGTTCATCGGCAACAATACCACGGCGGTACACACCGCCAACGCCACGGCGTTTTTCAAATTAAAGCCAACCGCCAAAATGGGGCACAAGCCCATCGCTTGTACCAACACGACGTTTTCGGGTAAAAAGGCATCCCAAAACGTCGAAAATAACGAACGCCATTCCGGTTTCTTTTTCATACGCGCGCCTCCTTTTGCCACCGCCGTGCAAACGACCAACAAAAACGGTCTAACGACGGTGCAAACGAGTTAACCAACAGTACGGCAAAAAATTCGCAACATTCAAAACGACCGTACCAGCGTAATAAAATCACCAACGCGCCTGCCAACACACCGTACACGATGCGCGCCAACCAAAACCGCGGGGCTACTGCGGAATCCCCTAACAAAAATACGCCGCAAAACAAGAGCAGCCCCGTGCACAGTTCCAGCGGTACACTGACAGATGCCGGCACTGCCGCCCGCGGAAATAATGCCGCGCCCAGCGCACAAGTGGCCAAATACGATCCAAACACAATGGGCGAAGCCGAGCGGCGCGTGTACAAATACAGAGCCGAAGCCAACAACACCAATACACCCGCCGAGCCGATGGGGCCGGGGAAATCACCGCTGAACAGCGCCATCCACCCCACGGTGGTACTGCCGCCGCTGCTGAGTTGTTCGGTGGGTGATACCGCGGTAATGACCGAAGACGTATCCCACAACGGCAACGGCGCGCTTTGGCCGGGGTCGGGGTATACGAACAAGCGGGTAGGGAAACAAATAGCGCAAAACGCCATGCCCGCCGCCGCCGGATTGAAAATGCAATGACCGTTACCGCCAAACGGCATTTTGGCAACACCAATGGCAAAGGCGGCACCCATAACCGGCACCCAAAACGGTGCCAACGGCGACATCATCGCGCCGATAAGCGCCCCTGTCATAGCGGCAGTGCCGTCCGCCAACGTAACGCGGCGGTGGGCTACCGCACAACACAAAAGCTCCACCAACATCGCGCTGAGCATTCCCGCCAACACCAAAATAAGCGGGCGCAACCCGTAATACAAGCAGGAAAACGCGGTAACGGGAACCAAACACAACAATACGCCACCCGCCTGATAAAAAGGATGGTGAGTTTCCCGCAGGTGCGGAGCAACAGACGGTTTAAGCATCGGCATCCTCCTCCAATTCCAGTAGCAAGGTGCTGTCGGTGCGGCGGGCTTCGTCAATTATCGCGGCCAGTTCAATGCCGCTGGGACATATATACGAACACGCACCGCAGCCGTCGCACGCATCGGCGTGCAACGTCGCCAACCGTTCGTAATGCATATTCCGAAAACGGCGCACAATTTCAAACGGGAGCAACCCTTTGTGGCACACTTGGGTGCACCGACCGCAACCAATGCACGCGCGTGATTGCACGGGGCGAATCGTCCCCGCGGTAAAAGCCAACAAACACGTCATACCGGGTAGCACCGGAATATCCTGTGTAGTGGCCGCTACACCGGTCATTATTTCGCCCAAAATCAAGTGAGCGGGGTCTTCCTCCACGCCGCACCGCGTTAATATTTCCTGCACCGACGTGCCGAACGGCACCGTGACGTTTTGCGGCTCACGCACGGCGCTACCCGCTACGGTAAGCGTGCAACGGTCGTGCGGTTCGTGCAGATACAAGGCGCGGTACAAAGCCAAACACGCTTGCACGCCCATACGCCCCACGCGGGCATTGGGGGTAACGGTACGGTCCCCCGCCTCTTTGGCACGGCGAACCAAGCACGTTGTGGGATAATACGAATCGGTTTGATACAAGTGTTTTTTACCGACACGCAGTGCCAGTGAACGACGCCGCTGACCCGACAAACATACCGCAATGTGGTAGCCACCCGCGTTTACCGCGCGCGCAGCACGGCGCAATCCGCGCACCACCTGCTCCGCGTAGTCACGCAGCACCGCCCAGGCGCTGGATTCGTACGGCTGAACCTGCACGGCATCCGCTACCAAGTAATCGCACCCGTTTTGGCACCAGTCACGCAGTTTTAACAGTAGCGGAACACCGTCAATTTCATCAATAATGTGCGCCTCCTCCGCCGCCGCCAACACCTGCTCGGTGGTAAAAACATCAGTATCGGGCGCGGGAACTTCCGGTTCCGGGTCGGTGACCATGCGGTCAATCACCACGCAGGGCAAGGTACCGTACAAGGGGTGGGTCACTTCCCGTTCGCCGCTGACGACACCGGTCACGCTGGATAATACCGTTGCCTGCCCCTGCTCCTCACAAGAGGACAGCGGAGTACCCCGCCGCACGGTATCGTACAATGACACCGCCGGTTGTACTGCCATATCGGTAAAATACGTGTACGGCAGTACCACTTGGGCAATATCTGTCCATTCGGCGGTGGGATGATGAATTGCCGGTGCTTTTTGGAACGGCAACCGTACCCCGCCTAAGAACTTATACATAGGGACCCCCCTTTTTTCTCCACTTCCAAAAATTGTTCCTTGCCAAAGGCCTGTCTCTTTAATATGATGGTATTATACACACCCACAACGGGGAGGAATGACTATGAAAATGGAACCGCTAAAAGGCGGTTGCCTGAAAATATGGATGAGCAGCACGGATATGCACCGCTGGGGTTTGCGTTTTGAATGTATGAGCGCCGACGATACCGCTACACGGCGAGCAATACACCGACTGGTTCACATAGCACGGCAGCGCGAGGCACTGCGTGCCGAAGAGGGATTAACCGTGGAAGCACTACCCGCAAGCGAGGGGTGTTTACTGCTCTTTACCCCACAACGGCCGTTTGTGCCACCCCGTTCTCCCAAACCGATAATCTACGCCCTGGACAACGGCGATGACCTGCTGGAATTGGGCGACCGATTGTGCCGCTTTGAACGCCGCGCTTTGCCCGCCGCCGCTTTGTACGGTTGGGGAGAACGTTACCGATTGATTGTGTATGCCGACCCCGCACCCGCGCCTGCGTTGCACCGATTACTGAATGAATACGCCCAGCCGGTAGCGGCGGGATATGCCGCCGCCGCGTATACCGAGGAACACGGCACACCGCTGATTGCAACACAAGCACTGCAACGCCTTACAGCGCGTGAATCTCATGCACCAGCGCCGCCGGTTGAGCCGCATTGAACAAGGCACTGCCTACCACGGCAATGTCGGCACCTGCCGCCGCCGCCAGCGGTGCGGTGGCGGAAGAAATGCCGCCGTCCACCTGAATGGCTACCGACAACCCGCGCCGCGTAATCTCCTCACGCAAGGCACGGATTTTTGGTAATTGATTTTCCATAAATTTTTGACCGCCAAAGCCGGGTTCTACGGTCATTACCAGTACCATCTCCACTTGGTCCAAATACGGAAACACTGCTTCCGCCGGGGTGTTGGGTTTTAGGGTGAGTGCCGCTTGTTTGCCAAGCGCGTGAATGTGCGCCAGCGTTTGTGCCACGGGAGCGTCGCTTTCAATATGAAAGTTGATGATATCCGCTCCCGCCGCGGCAAATGCTTCCACCAAACGGTGAGGATACTGCATCATTAAATGCACGTCAAAACATAGCGCCGTGTGCGGGCGCAGGCGTTCAATCACCGGAGGCCCGAAACTTAAATTCGGCACAAACACGCCGTCCATTACATCCAAATGTACCATATCGGCACCGGCAGATTCTACAAAAGCCAGTTCTTCACCCATACGAGCAAAATCGCAGGTGAGAATTGACGGCGAAATGCGCATAGTTATCCCCTCTTTTTTACAATTCATACACGGTTATTATACTGTATTGTTGCAAAAAAGTCAAACAACCGCACAAAAAGGCCGTCGTTTTCCACCGGAAAACGACGGCCTTGGTATATTCCG
>JAZRRV010000051.1:0-3569 GCA_045651085.1 Acutalibacteraceae bacterium | reverse complement strand
TTCACGTCGTCCCCTCCTTTCCGATGATCTTTCGGATACTTTTTTCCGCTTTGCTGCGGGGCAGCATCAGCTCATGGCTGCAGCCACAGCACTTCAATTTAATATCCATGCCCACGCGCAGAATCTCCCAGGAAACACTGCCGCAGGGATGGGGTTTTTTCAGTTCCACAATATCATGCAAATGCAAATCCATTATACTCCTCCTGTCAATCCCGCCGCAACAACCGCATAAGATGATCATATCCTATCGCAGTCTGCGGCAATGTTTCTGTTGATATCCCCATTGACCGCTGTCCGCTGAAATACAAAGAAGGGAATGACCAATTTGCCAAAAAACCGCTCTTATCTGCCGGAAGGTCTGCGCACGCCAACCACTTATGACATGGCAACGCTGCGAACCGCCAAGGACAACGGCACCATTCTGGAGGGCACTGTCCTGCGCTGCAGTGCTGACCGCACACTTCACATATCTCTGGGCGGGATGGAAGGAACAATCTCCCGCGAGGAAGCCCTTTCGCCCTGGATCAGCGGAGCAGGCCGGGATATCTCCCTGCTGTCCTGTGTCGGCAGCCCGGTTTGTTTCTGTGTCACTACAGTGGACTCCGATGAAAAAGGGGCTCCACGCATTCTTCTCTCACGCCGGCAGGCACAGGAAACCGCAAAAGAATATTTTCTTTCACACTATGTTCCAGGAACAGTCATCACAGCCAAAGTCACACATTTGGAAAGTTTCGGTGTCTTTGCGGATATCGGCTGCGGCATTATCGCCATGATGCCCATAGAAAACATCTCGGTTTCCCGAATCCAACATCCGAACCAGCGTTTCCGGGTGGGGCAGAAAATACCAACCCGTTTCCGTCAAACGGCAAAGCGGAACTGTGCAACACCACCCCGCCCAAATATGCAACGCGGTCGGCAAACACCGAACCCGTCAGCATATACTCAAAATCCGTGAGCGATAGCGTGGGATGCGCGCGACTGCGCAACACGCAAATGTCTGCCTCGGTGTAGTCCGGCGTAACGGTAATGGTTTGCAGCAGCCGCCCCGTCTTGCCGCCGTATACGCATCGGCAACGGCGACCATCGGGCAACTGCACCACGCGCAACGTGTTTTGGTATTGTTCTACTGTTCCCTCCGGTTGTACCAGCACTTCGGGCGTAGCGCACCGAATACGCAAATCCGGTGTACGGGGGGTATCGTCCGCGTAATCGTGCAAGCGGCGGTCAAAAAACGCCGTGTCCACCGCGGTTATTTCCGTTGCTAAACCGGCAATGCACACCCGTTGCATCGTCATTACCCCTTTACTGTTGTTTTAATAAATAAGACAACGTCATTAAACTGTCACCCAAATGCACGTTTTCCACTGCCACGTCCGGATAATCCAATAAAATATCGTAATGGCTAAAATTCCAAAACGCGCGCACACCGGCATTCACCAACCGTTCCACCAACCGCGGCGCCGCAGAGCGCGGAATACACAACACCGCCGCTTGTGGGCGTTTCTGCTCGCAAAACGACTCCAGCGAAGCGGTCGACTGTATGGTAATGCCGCCAAGTTCCGTACCAATAAGTGCCTGTGCATCATCAAAAATGCCCAGCAACGGCAAACCCTTGCCGGCAAAATCAAGGTGATTCACCAACGCTTGCCCCAAGTTACCGGCACCAACAAGCACCATGCCGTTGTTGTCGCCGATACCGAGAATCTGCCCCAATTCTGCGCACAAACGCTCGGTAGCGTATCCATAACCCTGCTGACCGAATTCGCCGAAGCAGTTAAGGTCCTGCCGAATTTGTGATGCGGTCAATCCCATTCTCTGTGCCAATTCGCGCGAGGAAATACGGGCCACACCACTGTCGCGCAGGTCGCAAAAGAACCGATAATAGCGCGGTAACCGCCGCACCACCGGCATAGCAATCGGCATTTCTCTGTCAGCCATATTATCCCATCCTTATTGTTCCAGCTCGCGGGTATAATCCAGCAACCCGCCTGCCAACAAAATGGCCGTTTGTCGTTCAGAGAAACCGGCGTTCAGCGGGTATTCTTCACCGGTCGTCTCATTCTTAAGCACCACCGGTTCCCCGTTTTGAATACGGCGGCGAATATCCGGCAACGAAAGCGTATCGTACAACGAAACTTTGTCGTAATCCGCCTCGTTCACAAAGGTAAACGGCAAAATGCCGGCATTAATTAAGTTGGCCACGTGAATACGCGCAAACGATTTTACCACCACGGTGCGAATACCCAAATACAACGGAGCCAGCGCCGCGTGCTCGCGGGAACTTCCCTGCCCGTAGTTGGAACCGCCGATGATAATGCCCGCGCCTTCCGCCTCGCAACGCGCCGGGAATTCGGGGTCGCAACGCACAAAGCAATGCTTAGAAATGGCAGGAATGTTGGAACGCAACGGCAATATTTTAGCGCCTGCCGGCATAATGTGGTCGGTCGTAATGTTATCCTCCACTTTTAACAGCACCTTGGCACGAATATGCTCGTCCAACGGTTGCGTGCGGGGGAACGGCTTAATGTTCGGGCCGCGCACAATTTCCACCGCGTCCATTTCGCTTTCCGGCGCAGGGGGAATAATCATATTATCGTCAATACGGAAACTTTCCGGCATGGAAACCGTTATCGGCTCGCCCAGCGTGCGCGGGTCGGTAAGTACACCGGTAAGCGCCGAAACCGCCGCCGTTTCCGGACTGACCAAATACACCTGCCCGTCTGCCGTACCGGAACGCCCCTCAAAATTGCGGTTAAAGGTGCGCAACGACACGCCGCCCGAATTGGGCGACTGACCCATACCCATGCACGGGCCGCAAGCACATTCCAAAATACGTGCACCGGCGGCAATCAAATCTGCCAACGCACCGTTTTCGGCCAACATCGTGTATACCTGTTTAGAACCCGGCGCAATGGACAAACTGACATTGGGGTGCACCGTGCGACCTTTCAAAATAGCGGCCACTTTCAGCAAATCCATCAGCGACGAGTTGGTGCAGGAGCCAATGCAACATTGGTCAACCGCAATGGTACCAATGTCGCTCACTGCGCGCACCGCGTCCGGTGAGTGAGGACACGCCGCCAACGGCGCCAGTGTGCTCAAATCAATGGTAATCACTTCATCGTACTCGGCATCCTCATCGGGTTGCAGCGCCACCCAATCCGCCTCGCGCCCTTGCGCTTTCATAAACGCGCGGGTAACCTCGTCGGACGGGAAAATCGAGGTGGAAGCACCCAACTCTGCCCCCATATTGGTGATGGTGGCACGTTCCGGCACCGACAACGTGGCAACGCCCTCGCCGCCGTATTCCACAATCTTGCCAACGCCACCCTTTACGGTCATACGGCGCAACACTTCCAAAATAACGTCTTTGGCGGCTACCCACGGTTGCAACGCACCCGTCAGGTTCACGCGCACCATACGCGGCATCGTGATGTAGTACGTGCCGCCGCCCATAGCAACCGCCACGTCCAGTCCGCCCGCGCCAAACGCCAGCATACCAATGCCGCCGCCGGTAGGCGTGTGACTGTCCGACCCAATCAGCGTTTTGCCCGGAATGCCAAACCGTT
>JAZRRV010000050.1:0-2919 GCA_045651085.1 Acutalibacteraceae bacterium | reverse complement strand
GAACCGGTGCACTGGAAGGCGAAATCTGCCAAGTAGCCGCCAAACGCCGTTTTAACACCCTCGGCCAGCGCCTCAATACCCTGGAAATCCTTGAAGTTAACGGTGGCGTTAGCCCCCATCTCCTTAGCAAACGCCAAACGCTTGGGCTCGCCGTCCACCGCAACAATGTTCTCCACGCCCATGGTACGCAGTACCGCAATGCAGATAAGACCGATAGGGCCGCAACCCTGCACCACCACACGGCTGTTAAACCGCAAAATGCCGGTGGTTTTGGCACGTTCCACTGCGTGAATTAACACGGCGCACGGCTCAATGAGAATGCGGGAGTCCAAATCCAAGTCGCTCACGTTGAACACGGAAGAACCGCCACGCACCAAAATGTAATCCGCAAACCAGCCGTTCAGGTGAACGTCGTCGTCCGGCAACAGGCCGTACACATCGGCACCGCCGACGTTCTGCTTGTTCATATCGAACATGGCAATGTCGGGATTATCGCCGAAAATCACGCTGGTAACCACTTTGTCACCGACATTCAGCGGTTTACCGGCACTATCTTTCTTTACGTTTTTACCCATTTTTACAACTTCGCCGGTGCCTTCGTGACCAAGCACCACGGGAATCAGACCAAACGGGTCACGCTTAAACTCGTGCGCGTCGGTGCCGCAAACACCGCAACCTTCCACACGCACCAGAATATCGTCATCGCCCACCGTGGGCATCGGATATTCTTTAATTTCAAATTTTTCCAACCCGGTAAGCACCGCTACTTTAACCGTTGCGGGGATGCTGCCGGAGGACGCCGCCGGCGCTGCGCCGGTCGGGGTTTTCATACCCGCCAAAACCTGGCGGACAATTTCTTCAATATTCTGCGATTGGATATCCATTATACTGTGCCTCCGCTCTTTTCAAAAATGGCTTTCCCGTAGGCGGCAAGGGCCGTGTCTTGCGCTTCGCTTCCGCCGCTGACACCTAAGCCCCCCACAATGCGGCCGCCGATACACAGCGGTTCGCCGCCGCCGAAAATAACAATCTTTCCCTGATTGGTAAACTGGATACCGTACAACTCCTGCTCCGGCTGCGCCAACGGCTTGAGTTGTGCAGTAGACATTTTCAGTGCAGTAACTGTGTATGCCTTGTTCACCGCAATATCGTAACTGGCAATATACGCGTCGTCCATACATTCCACCAGCAAGGGGTGGCCGGCGCGGTCTGCAACCGCAACCACCGCTTTCACGCCCAAACGCGCCGCCTCTGCCCGAACGGCTTTGGATAAACGGCGGGCATCTTCCAGCGTAATTCCCTGCTGTACCTGACGGACTACCGCTTCCACCAACGCGTGTGTGGTACGTTCATCCATACTGTTCACCGCTTATTTATTTAACTTTTCTAACACCAAACGGGTGATTTCGGCAACCATATCCTCGCCGCCGGTTTTGCTGCACACACTTTCGCACGTGTTGGTTTTGCAACCGTGGCAGCTGGGTTTGCCCGCTTTGGCGTTAATGCACATATCGGCAGGGTGTTTGCCCTTCAGCCCGTACTGGCTGCGCATGCCGTACAAACGCTTAACCTGCTCATCCGACAATTCCTGCGGACCGCCGATTTGTTTGGAGATAAACAACAGTTGCGCGTAAAATTCCACCGATTCCATTTTGTGGTAGGCACCCAGCAAACTGTCGGAATAAGTAAGTGCACCGTGGTTTTCCAGCAACACCGCATCAAAATACTGCAGATACTTGGAAACCGCATCCGGAATTTCCTCGGTAGAAGGCGTGCCGTATTCCGCAATCGGAACACAACCCAGACCCAACACCGCTTCCGGCATAATCGGTTGGGAGAGCGGAATGCCCGCAATGGCAAAACCGGTAGCGTACATGGGGTGTGCGTGCACCACCGACTTTACGTCCGGACGCTCTTTATACACACGCATATGCATCTTAATTTCCGAAGACGGTTTGAAGCCGGCGTTTGCCTGCAACACTTTGCCGTCACGGTCCACCTTGCAGATGTATTCGGGCGTCATAAACCCTTTACTCACACCTGTGGGGGTGCACAAGAACTCGTTGTCGTTCAATTTAACGGAAATATTACCGTCATTGGCGGCAACCATGCCCTTGTTGTAGATGCGGCGACCGATTTCGCAAATCTCCTTTTTAATTTCGTACTCGTTAACCATACCGCTTACTCCTTTATGAAAAATTTGGATTTTCTTTGTTTTATACCATTCTATGTGCCTATAGTACCACACAACCGCGAGAAAGTCAACACTATTTTCTTTATTTTTCTTTGTTTTTTTGGATTTTTATTGGTTTTTGGTTGGATTTGGGGTGAACTTTTTCAAAATCGGCACTTACCGTTATATTAGGACATAAAAAAGACCTGCCGCAGCAGGTCTTTTTTTGATTATTCTTCGGTTTTTAGTAACCCTATGCCGAGGTCTGCCAGTTGAGCGGTGTCTACCGCCGAGGGGCACTGTGTCATCAGTTCCGTCATATTCTGCACTTTGGGATATGCCACCACGTCACGCAACGTAGGCGCGCCCAACATTTGCATTACCAAACGGTCCAGCCCCAGCGCCATACCGCCGTGCGGCGGCGCACCGTAACGGAACGCATCGGTTAAATAGCCAAACTTGGCGGCGGATTCCTCGTCCGACAAGCCCAGCGCACGGAACATCCGCTGTTGCAAGCTCGGGTCAGTAATACGAATGGAGCCGCTGGCCAGTTCCACACCGTTAAGCACCAAATCGTACGCTTTGGCGAAAACACGGGCGGGGTCGCTGTCCAAATACGGAATACTCTCATCCAGCGGCGAGGTGAAGGGATGGTGCATAGCCACCCATGTTTCCTGCTCGGCATCCCATTCAAAGAACGGGAATTCGGTAATCCACAAGAAGTTGTATCCTTCGCGCGGGAGGTT
>JAZRRV010000049.1:0-5459 GCA_045651085.1 Acutalibacteraceae bacterium | reverse complement strand
CGCACCCCAAGGATGCCACCCCGCTGTTGTTTGATACCATTGCCGAGTGCGAGAAGGTATCGCGGCATTTTCATTTGCCGTTTCAGTCCGGCAGTAACCGCGTGTTAAAAGCGATGAACCGTGGCTACACGCGCGAACAGTATTTGGAACTGGTTCGTTACGCGCGGGCGGCGGTGCCCGGCATTGCCTTTACCAGCGACGTGATTGTGGGCTTCCCCGGTGAAACGCGTGAGGATTTTGAGCAGACGTTGTCGCTGATTCGTGAGGTGGGGTTTGTCTCGTTATTTACGTTTATTTTCTCCCCGCGCGAGGGAACGCCCGCGGCGCGCATGCCTGACCCGATTTCCGCCGAGGAGAAAACCCGCTGGTTTACTGAGATGACCACGTTGCAGGAGAGTTTATCCGCCGAGCGGTTGCAAGCCCTGGTGGGGACGGAACAACGCGCGTTGCTGGAGGCGGAGGGCAACGGGTTTTTGGAAGCGCGCCTGCCCGAAAACAGTGTGGTGCGCGTGCAGGGCGACCCTGCCCGCATTGGCGAGTACGTTACCGTGCGCATTACGGGTGCGCGCAGCTTTATTTTGACAGGTGAAATTAAGGAGGATTTTTGAAATGGAAACGTTATTGGAAATGGCGAAGGATTTGGGACACGCAATTCAGCAAGACGAGCGCTTTATGCGGGTGCAGATGGCGCAAAACCGCGCGGATGAGGACGCGGCGTTGCAGGAATTGATTGGGGAATTTAACTTGAAGCGGATGGCGCTGAATGCGGAATCTTCCAAAAGTGACGGCGAGCAGAATGCCGAAAAATTGGGTGTGCTTAACGAGGAACTGCGCGAAGTGTATGCCAAGGTGATGGCGAATGAGTCGATGATGACTTACCAAGCCGCCAAGGCCGAGTTGGATAAACTGACCAACGGGATTAGCGCCATTTTGAACATGGCGGCGCAGGGGCTGAACCCCGACGATTACAGCGAACATTGTTGCGGCGGGAACTGCGGCAGTTGCGGCGGGTGCCACTAAACTTTACGTTGAGACAGAGGGGGAAACCGAGATATGGCACCGCTCACGCCGATGATGCAGCAGTATCAGGCGATTAAGCAACAATATCCACAGTGCCTGTTGTTTTTCCGTGTGGGCGATTTTTACGAGATGTTTTTTCACGATGCCAAGGTGGCATCGCGCGAGTTGGAACTGGTACTGACCGGACGGGATTGCGGGCAAGAGGAACGGGCACCCATGTGCGGCGTGCCGTTTCACAGCTGTGAGAGTTATATTGCCCGTTTGGTGAGCCGCGGTTACAAGGTGGCCATTTGCGAACAGACGGAGGACCCCGCTTTGGCCAAAGGGGTGGTGAAGCGGGACGTGGTGCGCGTGATTACGCCCGGCACGGTGATTGAGGGCAGTATGCTGGAAGAGACCCGCAACAACTACCTGTGTACGGTGGTGGTGGGTGACGGGTTTGCCGACGCGGGGGTGTGCTTTGCCGATACCTCCACGGGTGAAATGCACGTGACGCAACTGAGCGGCACGGATATTCGCGCGCGGTTGATTAACGAATTGTCGCGGTTTTGCCCGCGGGAAGTGTTGATGAACGATGTGGCGATGGCGGACGTGACGACGGGCACGTTTTTGACGGAACGCTTGTACGTGACACCCGAATTGGCGGAGTACGCCACGTTGGATTACGATGCCGCCGAAACCGTGATTTTGAAGCATTTTCAAAAAGGTTCGCTGGCGGCGGTGGGGCTGGATGACAAACGTTCTGCCGTGCGTGCGTTGGGGTGCACGTTGCATTATTTGTACGCCACCCAAAAGTTGGGGTTGGAGCGTCTTGCCGATTTGGACGTGTATTCCGATGTTCAGTATATGCGGTTGGATTTATCCACCCGTCGCAATTTGGAGTTGGTGGAGACCCTGCGCAGCGGGAAAAAGCAGGGTTCGCTTTTGGGGGTGCTGGACCGCACCCGCACGGCAATGGGCGCGCGGTTGCTGCGCAGTTGGGTGGAGCAACCGCTGTTGCAACCCGAACAGATTACCCGCCGCCAAAACGCGGTGGATGAACTGGTGCACGATGCGATGCGCCGCGAAGAATTGCAGGAACTGCTGGCTGACGTGTACGATTTGAAACGCATTATGACCCGCGTGGTGTACGGCAGTGTGAACGCCAAGGAACTGCGCTCGTTGCACCACACCATTGGTTGTTTGGGGCCGGTGCGCGAGAGGATGCAAGGGGTGACCAGTGCGTTACTGTGCGCTTTGCGCGGGAACATTGACCCGTTGGAGGACATTTACTGCCTGATTGGACAGGCCATTGCGGATAACCCGCCGCTTTCCGTAAAAGAGGGCGGGGTGATTCGGGAAGGGTACAACGCCGAATTGGACGAATTGCGCTCCATTATGACCAACGGGACCGACACCATTGCCCGCATTGAAGCCGAGGAAAAAGAACGCACGGGGATTCGCAACTTAAAAGTTGGGTATAATCGGGTGTTCGGCTATTACATTGAGGTATCGCGCAGTTACAGCGGCGAGATACCGGAACATTACATTCGCAAGCAAACGCTTGCCAACGCGGAACGGTACATTACCCAAGAACTCAAAGAATGGGAAAGCCGCGTGCTGGGCGCTAAAGAACGCTCGGTGGCGTTGGAATATGAACTGTTTACCGAGGTTCGCAAGGCCGTGGCCGCCGAGTTGGCGCGGATTCAGGCCACGGCGGAGGCGGTCTCCACCGTGGACGTGCTGTGCTCGTTGGCGGAGGTGGCGCTGCGGTACAATTACGTGTGCCCCGTGGTGGACGTGAGCGGCGCGATTTGTATTAAAAATGGGCGGCATCCGGTGGTGGAATCGTTGCAAAAGGCGCCGTTTGTGCCCAACGACGTGACACTGGACACGAGCGACAACCGTGTGGTGATTTTGACCGGCCCGAATATGGCGGGTAAATCCACCTATATGCGCCAAACGGCGTTGATTACGCTGATGGCGCAGATTGGCAGTTTTGTGCCGGCAGAGAGTGCCACGATTGGCATTGTGGACAGCGTGTTCACCCGCGTGGGTGCTTCGGACGATTTGGCTTCCGGGCAATCCACGTTTATGGTGGAAATGAGCGAGGTTGCCACCATTTTGAAACACGCCACGGCGAACAGTTTGATTGTGTTTGATGAGATTGGGCGCGGTACCTCGACGTTTGACGGAATGAGCATTGCGCGTGCGGTGCTGGAATACGTGGCGCGAAGCGTGGGTGCTAAAACGCTGTTTGCCACCCATTACCACGAACTGACGGTGATGGAGGGGCAACTGGACGGTGTGAAAAACTTTAGCATTGCCGTAAAACGCCACGGCGACGACATTACCTTTTTGCGCCGTATTGTGCGCGGGCCGGCGGACGAAAGTTACGGTATTGAGGTGGCGCGGTTGGCGGGTGTACCGGAGGCCGTGGTGGTGCGCGCCCGCGAAATTTTGCAGGAACTGAACGAGGGCGGTGCACCGGCGGCACTGCCGACGATGCCGGACGCTCCGCCCGTGCCGACGAGTGTATCGGCGGAGAATAACGAGGTGCTGCGCCGCCTGCGCGAGTTGGACGTGAACGTGCTGACGCCGATTGAGGCCATGCAGACGTTATACGAGTTACATAGAGACGCACAAACAGAGTAACGGAAAGGAGGACGTACAATGGGAAAGATTGCGGTGCTGGACAAGCACACCGCGGAACTGATTGCCGCGGGTGAGGTGGTGGAACGCCCCGCTTCGGTGGTAAAGGAATTGGTGGAAAACGCGATTGATGCCGGTGCGTCCTCTGTGACGGTGGAAATTCAAAACGGCGGCATTACGTTTTTGTCGGTGTCCGACAACGGGTGCGGGTTTGCCCGCGAGGACGTTCCCACCGCCTTTTTGCGCCACGCGACCAGCAAAATTCGCGAGGAAGCGGATTTGGAGCGTATTGGAACGTTGGGGTTCCGCGGCGAGGCACTGGCTTCCATTGCGGCGGTCTCCCGCGTGGAACTGACTACCCGCACCGAAGACGAGTTGGCGGGTACCCGCTACTGCTTGGAGGGCGGGGAGGAAGTGTCGCTGGGCGATGCGGGCTGCCCCCGCGGTTCGACCGTTTGCGTGCGGGATTTGTTTTATAATGTGCCCGCACGTATGAAATTTTTGAAAAAGGACGTGGGCGAAGCCAACGCTGTGGCGGGCGTGATTGACCGCTTGGCGTTGTCGCACCCCGAAATATCGTTTCGCTTTATCCGCGAGGGGCGGGAGGAATTGCTTACCCCCGGCGATAACGATTTATATTCCTGCATTGGGGCGGTGTTGGGGCGCGAGTTTGCCAAAACGCTGATTCCGCTGGACTATACGTTGGGCGGGGTGCAGGTGCAGGGGTACGTGTGTCGCCCCGATGCCGCGCGTGCCAACCGCACGATGCAACATTTTTTTGTGAACGGGCGTCACGTAAAAACGCGTACCGCCATGGCGGCGTTGGAGCAAGCCTACAAGGGTGCCGTGATGGTGGGGAAATTCCCCGCGTGCGTGCTGAACGTGACCTTGCCGCCCGAAACGGTGGATGCCAACGTGCATCCCGCCAAAATTGAGGTGCGCTTTGTTAACGAAAAACCCGTGTTTGACGCGGTGTATCACGGTGTGAAATCCGCGCTGGAGGGGGAACACACCCCCAAGCAGGCGGTGTTTTCTGCCACGGTGCGGCAACCCGCGGCTGAGCCGACACACCGCCCTGCCATGTTTACGGCGGCGCAGACGGCGCACAAGGTTTCTGCCGCGCCGATGGCGGAATTGCCGCACGTGCCGCCCGCAGTGCCGCGCGCGGCGACAGGCGGCGGGTTGCGGGACAAAGCGCCGACGGCGGAATTTTTCCGCCGTTCACCCGTGTCGAACATACCGGTGCCGACACCGTCGGTCCCGCCCGCGGTGCCGAGCACACCCGCGGTGGAGGAGGTGCCCGTGCAACAAACGTTGGCACAGGAAACGCCCGAACCGGTACGCGTGGTGGGCGAGGTGTTGCACACCTACGTGGTGGCGGAATGGCGCGGCTCGGTGTATTTTATTGACAAACACGCCGCACACGAGCGGCTGATATATAACGAACTGCGGCAAGCGGAAACGGTGCACACGCAGGTGTTGCTCTCTCCCGTTACGGTAACGCTGAGCCGCGAAGAATGGGGTGCGCTGACGGGCGCTTCCGACGCGTTGGAAGCCGCCGGATTTGTGGTGGAGGAATTCGGAAACGGGGCGGTATTGGTGCGCGCCGTGCCGATGTTGCTCGCCGACGGCGACATTGCCGAGACCTTGCGTGAGATTGCGGGCGGGTTGCTTTCCGGTAAGCGGGAGATTACCACCGCGCACGCGGATTGGGTGTACCATTCGGTGGCGTGCCGCGCCGCGGTAAAGGCGGGGGATACCAGTACCCCGCAAGAGCGGCAACGGTTAGAAGTCGGAGGCCAAGCGGT
>JAZRRV010000048.1:0-30860 GCA_045651085.1 Acutalibacteraceae bacterium | reverse complement strand
ACCCAATAGTACAATATCGGCTTCCTCGTCCACCTCTTCGGTAACCTCAATGCCGGAACCCATAAGCTCTTCCACGCAAGGGCGGGTGGCTTGGACGTACACCTTTTGGCCGGGATAATTCTTTTGCAAATACAGTACCGTTGCCTGCGTTGAAGTGAAAAAATTGTCCCTATCCGCTTCAATTTGCATTGCCGATACTTTTTTTACATAATCCTCCACCGACTTGGACGAATTGTTTGTGATAAAGACGTATTTCCCGCCACTTTGTTTAATCCATTTCAGGAAATCCAAAGTACCGTCAAAAATACAGCCATCATTGTATATTGTGCCATCCATATCCAAAAGCCATAATTTTTTACGCTTTAAGATAGAAGCGTCGGCACCAAAATAATCAACCATTTAATTCTCCTTAAACAGTTTTTCTGCCGCGGCAAGGTCCTCGTGATTATCTATTTCCAGCCAACGCCCCACAAGCGGACACGCTTTGAAATCCACTTCGGACAGAACGTCGTTCAAGGCGACCTCACTCCAAAGTTTCAGTTCGCCCTTTTGCTCAATATACTCGGTACATTTTGCAAAAAACGCGGCGCCGCCTTCGCGTGAGAACTTATACACGTCAATGGAAACGCCGAGCGCCTCCTCGGGTGTAATGGCTTTGGAAATCTTGGCGATACGTCCGTCCTGCTCAACGACTTTCATCGATTCCTCTATATAACGCCCCATCTCCGTTACAATCGCGTTGGGCGCCTTGTCCTCAAGCAACGCGGTAATAACCGATGCATCATAAAACACGTCGGCATTCATCATTAAAAACGCTTCCCCGTTCATAACGTCTTTTGCCAAGTACGCCGAATACATATTATTGGTAGTGGCATAGTCAACACTATGAATGATGTTAATATCCGGATACAGAGCGAGCACCGTCTTTTTCAGCATATCCCCCTTGTAACCCGAAACAACGGTAATATCCGTTATCCCGTTTTCCAAAAGATTCTCAATTTGTTTGAGCAAAATGGGTTGTCCGTTTACGGGAACAAGCGATTTCGGGCGGTCGTCCGTTATGGGCGCAAGGCGGGTGCCGAGTCCGGCAGCGAGAATTAACGCTTTCATAATCACAATTCCTCCAAATGTTCCTAGTCTTTGTCTTTAACCATTACTTCGTTCTCTTGACAATTTCTCATTAAAACGATTATACCACACTTACTACGAAAAAGTACAGTATATTTCTCAAACAATAATATCCGCGTCGTTTGATATATTATGCCCCTGCCTTTTTTGAGCGGGCGGCAACTGCATATACTCCCCAAATAACTGGGTTAAATAACGGTGATAATCCTTGGGTACACAGAACAAAGCATCTTCAAACGGCATTTCCACACCCTCGGCAAACCACTCACGCGGATAGGTTTCTTTGCTTATGTCATAGCCGCTGGATATGCTGGCTAAGTACGGATACTGCGGACAACCGCCGATACCTTTCATAGCCATCACTTGCCATTTTTTGAGCCAAGCACGCGGGAATACGCTCCACAATACGATAGCGGGAACATATCGTCTGGAAAAACTGCCGACGTTCAAACCAAACTTTTTTTTGCGAAGTGTAAACCCAATGGTGCGGACAATTTGTTTTCGCATTTTAAGAGCCAAACTGTTTTTGCGTTTTACATAATCCAGCGGAAAAATATCCACCCATATACCGCACAAAGAATCCGGGACGGCTTCCATGCCCGCTTCTTTGTAAACGGTTCCTCTTTTTCTCACTTTAGCAAAAGGTTGCCAATAGCCGGCATCTGTCGTGTAGTCTTGAAGCCAGTAGGGCTCGGGCAAACACTCTTTCAGTTTTTTCATTAACGCCTCGTAATCTTTGCGGGGAAGCACAATATCCAGGTCGTCATCCCACGGAATAAACCCTTGATGGCGCACCGCCCCCAACGTGGTACCACCGCAAAGGTAATAGGTAATCCCATTCTCTTTGCAAATTTTGTGTATCTCTTTCATAATTTCCAGTTGCGTTAATTGTACCGCCCTGAGCAATTCGGAATTCATCGTTTATACTCCCATCAACTGTTGTGCCCCATTTCAAAGGGCCGCTTTCTCTGCAATAAAATCGACAACGCGCTGCGTGTTTTTACCGTCCGATGCATAATTGACCACAGCATTAATCTCCGCTCTCTCGGCTTTCAAACTATCGTTATCGGTTGCCACGTTTTCGATAAACCGCACAAAATCTTCCATAGTATATATTTTTTCTCCGGCTTTCATATAGTAATCCAAATCAACGGCAAAACCGGGGTGCTCGCGGTAGGTGTCAATATCCTCCCACACAAGACCAATGGGTTTTTCGCAAAGAAGATAATCGTAATAAACGGAGGAGTAATCGGTAAGCAAGGCATCACAACTGCCTACAAATTGATAGGAGGTGATGGCGTGTTTTTCAAAAAAATCATCATCAATAAAAACGATATTGCTTAAATTCAAATCTTTTACATACGAAATATCCTGTGCAAAGTGCGGCTTAACCACAATAACCATTCGGTTTTCTTTAAGAATACCGTTAATTACTTCCGCTTTCGCCGCATCGTGAATAATGGGCAAAGCGTTGCCGGCTGTATGCGCCTTTGCATCTTTGTGTTGCCGATAGGTCGGGTACCACACAATAACTTTTTCGTAGTCCTTTTGCAAAACGCTGTGCAAATCACGCAAGGGTGTGCTCAAGGCATCGTTACGCGGATAGCCCAGTGCTACCATCTTGTGAGGCGGTACACTGTTCTGTTCTGCCATCATATCGGCAACATACGGCGATGTGACAAAGCAATAGTCCAAATCCTCCGGCGCACGATAATACGATTTGATGCTTTTGATGGCCGTTCCGTGCGTGATATAAAAACTTTTTGTGCGGTTGTCCTCTTTCCGCAAAAACTTGTTGCAATAAATAAAGCATTTGGCCCGCATACGGTAATAGTAAAACAGCCGCTTGTTCCATCGGGTGGTATTATCAACGTACACGACATTGTTGATTTTCGGCAATCGCACGTCCTTTTTATTACTGACCCACCACACCAATTTATAGGTTTTATTCAATCCACGCCTAACCATTTCGTCAAAAACCGGCTTGGTACTGTCTCCCAAATCGGGAACGCTCTCAAAAATAATATAGTTCCCCACCGGTAGCCAGGAAAAAACCTTGCGATAGAGGGCTTGAAACGCTTTTTTTATACAATTAGGCATGGTGCGTTCCCCTTTTTTTGAGCAAATCTTTTACAAATCCCAACAGATACATAAAACTCTCGTTTTTTGTTAAAATAGCCAACGTCACGTAAACCGCAATGCCCACAACAACCTGTAGGCCCAAGAGCAACACCGGACGAATCGGCAAAAGCCCCACCAAATATACACAAGCGCCCATAACCAGTGCTGCCACCAAATTCGGCACAATGTCATACAACTGTAACCGGTATTGATACCCCAACAATTTCCTGTTCGGATAGGTGTTAACCAGTATTGCCACAACTGTGCAAAACACATTGGAAAAGGCGAAAGCAATGGCGTTATCCGATAACAGAACAAAACCCAGTATAATTAAAAAATAGACCGATTTTTTTATAATTTCGGTAATTAAGGTGATGTCTGTACGTCCCATCGCCTTGAATACTTGCAAATTCCCCACCTGTACCAAGTCAAACATATAGCACACACAGAAAATTTGCAGAAACGGTACAATTTCAAGCCATTTTTCAGTTAATATTACTTTTACAAACGTGTCCGAAACGCAAAACAATCCCATCATCATAGGAAATATTAAAAAAGAGGACACCTTAATATAGCGCCGCACCGCCGACAGCAAGGCGTTTGTATCATCCTGCAGCTTGGAAAGCGCCGGAAACAACACCCCTGACATCGTATTGCTGACAGTAGAATTAATTAAACTGGGGAAACTGGAACCTTTCGTATAAAATGCCAAGTCTACCGATGAAAATTTAAGGCCCACGATGAGCGGTTTTGCCTCATCATACGCAGTGGAAACAATTGAGGCAAGAAACAGTTTCCAACTGTACCGAAATAACGCCTTGAACCGCTTAAAAGAGATTTGGAATACAAACCGAAATTTGATAGTGAAAAATAACACAATCGTATCAATAACAGCGTTGCTCATTTGTTGTGCAACCAACGCCCACGGGCCGTAACCTTTCAGCGCCATGGTAATGCCGATAACGGCAGAAACAACGGTGCCCACAATGGTAGCCCAAAAGAACTTTCGGAATTCCATATTGTTTGAGACCTGCGCACAAACAACGCCTTTGAAAGTATTGATAAAAAAACCTAAACCCATAACACGAATAATGGGGACCAGAATTGCTTTATCATACAGACGAGCAATAGCCGGCGCTGCAAAGAACATAATCGCATACAGAACCGCCGCCATAATCATACCGATATGTAAAATCGTTGAAAAATCAAGAATATCCGCGTTTTTCTTGTGAATTAAGGAGGTATTGAGCCCGCCCGATATGAACACATTGCAAAACGAGAAAAAAATAGCAACAATACTAACCACACTGTAATCATCCGGCATGAGCAACCGTGCCAAAAGAATAGAAACGACCAGCGAGATTCCCTGCGCGCAAATCCGCTCAAGAAATTTCCATATCACGCCGCTGAATACTTTATTCTTTAATTTCTGTTCTTCCATACAGTGAACCCTCAATCTGTTTTTGAAAATTACTTTTTCCCCATACGGCGAATCTTGGTATACAAAGTCATCGTCTTGCTCAACAAAACGTAATATATCCAAGCCAGCTGGTAGTGTTCCCCTTTGAGCAAATAACCGGATATCTTAAAACTAACGGGAATCTTCTCATTCTCATACGCCAAGGCATGGTGGAATACCTCGTCACGCACAATGCGCATCACCTTTTCTTTACAATGCGGAATTTGCCATATGGTACGAATAATGTGCATATGCGTGGAATATAAAAATGGAACCCAAAATTCAAAATAATCTATTGTTAGACCCAGTTCCGAACATTGCTCAATAAGTTCGAGATAATCCCTTTTCCATTCAAAATACTGGTTTTGTCGGTGTGAGTGTATAATGCTATTCGGGTTATCCTGGTGATAAATGTAGTATGCCTCGCTGGTTGACCGGACGAGGTCGGCGTGTTTCAAAACGTAAAAATTAAAAAACTGATCCTCGGCCTTTGCTCGTTCTTTGTCAAAAATTATGGAGTGCTTGCTCAAAAAGCTACGGTTATACAACTTGTTGCATGGTCCGTATAAGCCATTCGTATTTCCGCCGTAAAAACGTTTTAATATCTCCTGAATTATATTCGCATTTCCGCAATATTCCGATGCAAGGTTTATATCATTAATACGCGTATGTGCATTTTTAGATTGGATAAGGATATTACAACAAACCACATCTGCCATAGCATCGTCTTGGATGGCAATTCGGTACATGTTTTCATACATATCCGGCTTCACTTCGTCATCGGCATCCACAAAAGCAATATACTCCCCTGTGGCTTTTCCCATCCCGATATTTCGCGCCGTAGAAGGACCGTTGTTTTCGCAGTGGATAACGGATATTCGGCTATCCTTTGTGGCAATTTCTTGACACACAGCCAAACTGTTATCGGTTGACCCATCATCCACCAGTATGATTTCAATTTCCTTCAGCGTTTGGTTGGTAACGGATGTTGCGCACCGTTCCAACCATTTTTCCGCATTATATACAGGTATAATAACACTTACCTTGACGTTCTCGTCCATTGTTTATACTCTCCTTCACAAGTAAAGGTCTACGCTTTTGCCGTTTTTTCAAACGAGCTCTTGGTGTAAGAGGTAGCCCAAGCGCTCCTGTGAATTATTCATCTGTTTTTGAAAATCACTTTTTCGCCGGATGGCGAATCTTGGCATATGTGCTCATCGCTTTGCTAAGAAAAACATAATACATCCACGCCAATTGATAGTGCTTTTTCCTCAGCAAATAACCGGATATCTTCAGACTTGTAGGAATCCACTCGCTCTCATGCGCCAAGGCCTCGCAGAACACCTTGTCGTGTACAATGCGCATAACCTTTTCCTTGCAATGCGGGATTTGCTGTATTGTGCGAATGATGTACATATGCGCAGGATACAAAAGTGTGGACCAAAACTCACAATAGTCTATTGTAAGACCGAGTTCCGAACACTGCTCAATAAGTTCGAGGTAATCCCTTTTCCATTCATCATATTGATTTTCTCGATACGAGTGTACAATGCTGTTCGGGTTATCCTGATAATAAATATAGTACGCCTCGTTGGTTGACCTAACGAGGTTAGCGTGCTTCAAAACGTAGAAGTTAAAGAAACGGTCCTCCGCTTTTACTCGTTGTTCATCAAAAAACAGGGAGTGTTTTTTCAAAAAAGCGTGGTTGTACAGTTTGCTGCACGCATAGTATAATCCTTGAAAATCACGGCCATAATAACGACTCAAAATCTGCTTTCTAATAACCGGATTCCCCTCGTATACCGGTTCAAGTTTAAGGTTTACGACATATCCACCACCGGCTTGCGACGTGTAAAGTAGGTTACACATCACAACATCCGCCAATTCGCCGTTTTGGGATACTAGGTTATACATCGATTTATACATATCCGGCTTCACTTCATCGTCGGCGTCCACAAAAGTGATGTACTCCCCCGTGGCTTTTTCCATGCCGATGTTTCGCGCCGTTGCGGGACCGTTATTTTCGCAGTGGATAACGGATATGCGGCTATCCTTTGAGGCAAATTCCTCACACACAGCCAAACTGTTATCGGTCGAGCCATCATCCACCAGTATAATTTCAATTTCCTTTAGCGTTTGGTTGGTAACGGATGTTACGCACCGTTCCAACCATTTTTCGGCGTTGTATACGGGTATGATAACACTTACCTTGACGTTCTCATTCATTGTTTATACTCACTTTCACAAGCAAATATCTGTATTTTCCCCGCTATTTTTCAAACGAACTTTTGGCAGGAAATACCGATTCCAACACAGCGGCAAGCGTTTCAAAACCAGTTATTGGCTCGCTGCGGTTTGGGTCGTCGTTAATGCACATCATTTTGTAATTCTTACCCAGTAAGTCGTGTTTTAACTTCTCATCGTCCTCTCCCAACACGGTGCAACAACCAACCCCTGCCGTTCTGGGAGTAAATTGTCCTTTGGCGAGTTGCCAATAGCGCATCAAGTATTGGTTCACGTCTTCTTTTGTGCGGAACTTATTGCGGCTCACGCCATCCAAATACTCCCCCTCTGCTTGCCAAACTTCCTCAAACGTGGATTTAAGGAAAGAGTTGGGCAAATGGGGGTTTACAAACCCGCTGAATTTTCCAAGCGGCAAATAGTATAAATTACGCAACACGGCTTTTCCGTATTTCGGGCTTAACCATTTTTTCATATTCCCGCGCAAAGCACTCTTTTTGGAGAAATGACTGTTTATCAGCAACAAATCGTTAAACAAAATATAGGTGATAACCTCGTTTTTCGCACTGGGAATCAGCGAAGAAAGCAATGCCGCATCGCACGGCAACCCGTTTTTGAAAAAATCCTCCGGAGTAACCGGTGCGGTTAGAAACGTATCGTCGTTAAAATAGACAAACTGCTCCGCCAAACCTTCAATTCTGTGAAAATTCAATTCAATGGGATTGGCGCTGAAAGTAGGCAGATAGTCCGCGGGCATATAGTCCGAATGAGAAACGCAACGAATCTTTGGGTGGTCACTGTTTAACCATTCAGGGATTTGACCACACGTAACGAAATGGATTTGGTTGACCCACGGCGCATAATTCTCAACGGCGCGAAACCAATACCTTAGCGTGCCGTAATCCCGGTAATGGGCAAAATTTATTTGCTTATCGCCAAGGTGTTTTTGATATTCTTTTTGCCACTCAGGGTCGCTGCCATCCACCCACGTCACTACAAAATCTATTTTCTCCATTACAAAACCACTTTCCGCATTTTGTCGTTCTTCCTGCTACCACTTCACACGCCGCAGTATACTTACTGCCCCGGAACTATCAACCGGTATTTATGGGCGTAATATGCTTTAATCCGTATGGGAAAAGCAATACATAAAATGGACGCAACAATGCACGGTGCCGACGTATCCAGCCAAACCAATGCTTCTCCCATAGAATAGATAAACACGCTGACGATGGTTGCCAAACATAAAAACGCCAACGTTTTGTTGTACTTTCTAAACGCCAGTGAACAATATATGGCATAGAAGAGCACTAACGCATACAACGAAAGTTTCAACACACCGCCCGTCATCAAAACTTGAACGATGCCGTTGTGGGTGTTGGCACCATATCCCAGCACCGGTTTTAGTGCTAATGCAGCTTTCCCTTCCCCATAACCAATCCACAACCGATTGCCTTGCAGGGCCTTAAAAGCACTTTCCCATATATTGGTACGCGCATTCATCGTGTCTTCCGTGTCAAACAACACGTTCTGCACAAAGTGGCGCAACTGCGGAACGAGGCACACCAGCACTACGCCGATAACAAGAACGGTAATAAAAAACCGAGATAAAGAGCGGTCTGTAAACACCATTAAAACACAAACGGCAACAATATAAACACTGCACGCCACCAGGGCAGTGCGCGAAAGGCAGATAAACATATTTAAGAGGAAAATAAAGGTAAACACCAAATACTTTCTCTTTTTTGTCAGCAAATACTGCCACGTAGCAGCAATGAGTGCTACAAACAAAAACATACCAAACGTTTGCTTGTTATCAAAAAAACTCGACATCATATCGGAATAAGGGTTTGCGACCGAAAGGAAATTGAATACAGCGGTTGGATAAACAAACAAGTTGTACACCACGGCATATAACGTTAGGTAAATGAATGCATTGCAAAAGAAATCGATGTCGTCAAAGCACTCGTCAGGGCGTCTCGTAGAGACGGATACAAACAGGTATATCATTGCCAAAATAACAAAAACGTTAACTATTAAACCACCGTTACCATATACCAACCGCACCATCATTTGCCCAAAAGCATATAGAACCATAGGAATAACGACGTACCGGCGTATTTTGCCGTCCGATTGCTTAAACGCCTGATACAACATACCGATAATCACGGCCGCCTTCCAAGCCGTATCAATAAACGTTCCTTTGGCACTAAAACCAATAATTTGCGGCAAAAGAACAAGGGCAAGATAGTAAAAATACACCTTGCCGATGATCGCCTTTTCCTCCGCTCGCTTAATCATTCAAAATCTCCTCGTAAATGCCTATGTATTGGTTGCACATAGTTTCTTTGGCGTATACCGGTTTGGATATTGCCGATATTTCCTGTTTTGTAGTAACAGAAATACTATTCAGCATATTTTCCAAATTTGTTTTTAATTGCTGGACGTCCCCGTAAGGACTAAACATAGAATACTCCGGAACGGAAATGGATTCCGGCCCTCCCGCCATAAATCCCACAACCGGTGTTCCGCAACAAAGGGATTCGGCGCAAACCATTGAAAAGGTCTCTTTTTTACTGACAAGCACCGTAACATCCGCCATAGAATAATAGCAAGCCAGCTCTTTTTGATTTTCCGTTCTGCCCACAGCAAGCAAGTTGCTTGGGCAATCGGGAATCGGCTCGTGATTACCCACAACCACAAATGTCACTTCCGGCATTTGTTGTGCCAGATTCATCACATAGTCAGCACCCTTAAACGCACTGAACGCGGCCGTTACGTATAAAACCACCTTATTATCTTTCAAGCCAAGCTTTTCTCGTAACGCTAACGCATCCTCCGTGTAGCGGAAGACCGTGGTGTCTATCCCGTTCAAAACGCAAAGATTGGTTTTGTCTTTAAGAATATAGGATTCTTTCGCCCGTTGTTGTAACCAAGGAGAAACCGAAACCACACGGAGGTTGTCAAAACCGCAAAAAGCCGCGTACATTTTTTTCCACGCCGTGTTCGTACGGTCAAAAAGGTACGAACCGGTAGCTTCCCTTAACTGAAAACAACGTTCACAGCCACGGCTTGTTTTCCACTTTTCACACTCCAGAGCATACGCACAACTGCCGGTATGCATAAACTCTGCGTGCAGCGTTAACACCGTGGGAATGTTTTTCTTTTTCAGATAGTTCAGTAACGTGTAAATATTGACAAAATAACCGTTAATACAATGCAAATGGACAACGTCAGGGGCTATCTGTTTGATTTTAGCAATCAATTTGCGTGTGCCGATAAACGCACCACCATAGGGAATTCCCGTAAAACGAGATGCCAAATTATTCCCCTTGGACAGTAGTTCCGAAGCCGTTTTATATACACCGTCTTCCGAGGCGGGGGTTCCCCGCCCGTAACAAACGTAACTTTCCATTCCACGGCTGCGGTAGCAACTGTGCAAATCGTATACAATTTTACCGGTACTTCCGCGTTTATAAACACAGTTAATTTGTAATACCCTCATTGGCTACCTCTTTAATCGTTGCTTGAAATGTTTCCCGATTTTTCTCAATGTTATGGTTAAGCGCCGCAATTTCTCGCCCTTGCGCGGCATAGTGTTCGCGCAGGGTGCTATCCTCTACCAAGGCGTGCACAACTTGCCGAAGCTCGTCTCGGTTGGTTGCCACGCAAGCCGCGCCCGTCTCTTTTAAGTATTGCGTACAAAACAGTTCGTACGGTGCATAGACAAAAAGGCAGGTGCCGCAAGCAAGAGAATCGGGAATTTTAGTTGAAAACGCGTATTTAGAATCCTCCAGATAAAACGGCGAAAAATTTTCCACGTGCACCAGCATTTCGCTTTCACGCATTACACGCACGCATTGTTCATACGGAACGAACCCGCAATAACGAATACCCTCGGTGTTGTTCAGCCGTTCAACCACGTCATGTGCTGCGTTTCCGTATACATCTATCGTCAACTCCGAATGGATTGAACGAAGAATGCCCGCCAACTCAATCAAACTCTCATATCGCCCCACACCAAGGTTCCCCAAGTAGGAAATTTTATGTTCCGCTTTCGACACATCGTCAATCGCGCCGACCAAAGCGGAGGATGTCATAATGGTACTGCTGGGGCGTGCAAATTCCTTATCATACAACGCTTTAAGGGCCTCGGTAATATAAACCGAGTGGCCGGCATACGCAATGGTCCTTTTAGCATATTTACAAAAACGGCGATGCAAAATGCCATAGAAAAAGTCAGATGCCCATGACTTGGCAAGATAATTGGTTTGTTTGAAATAATAACTTTCACTGTTGTATATCATAAGCGGTATGTTGCGCTTCTTTGCCACACGCAGCGCAAAACGATACATAAAAGCGGCATCGCCCGCTTGAAACAGTACCATATCCGGAGAAAAATCATCTATCCATTTGTTCAACCGCTTATTGTCCCAACGCCCACAATCCCAAAGCCATTCGCGGGCATAATACACCAGCGGTGTGCGTTTTGGTTTCTTAAAAGACGTAGCACTTGCACCGAAACCGACGGATGCGGCCTTTACGCCAACCGTTGCTCCGCAATTTGAGGAAACGAGCGATTTTACTGCCTCTTTATCGGTAACTCGGTAATAATTTTTGCAAACGTCCGACGAGGGTTCTTCATTATAAATATAGAATTGTGCCAAACAGTCCGCCGGATATCCGCGAAAAAAGTTAGCCAACGTCCTACCGTTAGACCCCTCTTCGGAAAAACAATTATGGCTGATAACCAAAACTTTCGGATACTGCACCACGTTTATCCATCTTCCTCTTTACTGGATTTTAGATTAATACCTCTTATTCGGGAACAATATTCTTGCCGGTTCCCACAAATGCAATTTAAGCAATACAAACATCACGGTTTTCTTCCAGTTGGGATTCACCTTGTTTTTTTGATGATAATTGTATATCGTTAATAATTGCTTAAATGCTTTATCTTGATTATATCGCTTCATTATGGACGCAACGTTTGGTTTGAACATAAACTCTTCGTTGATAATCATAAAGTACGTACTGCATTTTAGATACCCTGCAACTTGCCTTTTCTCGCGCTCGCTGTAATATGTATTACCCGCAAGCAACCGCAACTGGTGTGCCAGCAATTTCATATCATTTTCATACAAATTATGATATGCCCAGGGTTTTGTATTTCCTCGATACCAAAGTAACGATTCCTCGGTATATTGAAGTTTCTTAACGTACTGCATATATTGGACCAAAAACACTTGGTCCTCGGCAAATTTCATTGTTTCGTCAAAAGCAATACGATTGTCATCTATAATCTGCTTTTTGAATACCGACCGGCAAACAGAACCGTGTATATCCTTGGTGAACAGCACGTCGTTTTCACGTGTAGCCGGTGTGGAATACCAAAAGTACTTGACATCTCCCGGGTTTTGACGCAGTTTTGCAAAACTTTGTTCCACCGTACGAAGAGTATTTCCCTTTGGGAAAAATCGTGTAAAACCGCAAAAGGTAATATCACAATCCGCCTTTTCCAACATATCAATCAACTTTTCATACATTGTCGGCTCCATAATATCATCCGCATCAATGAAGCCGACATATTCGCCGTTTACAAGTTGCAAACCTTTATTGCGGGCTGCCGACACGCCGCTGCACGGTTGCTGATAGATGCGTATTGGGAAGTCGTTCCCTTTTTTCTCCTCCGCATAAGAACAAAGAGTTGCATAGCTCCCGTCCGTACTGCCGTCATCAATGCAAATTATTTCCACATTCGGGTACGTCTGTGCTAAAACGCTGTCCAGTGTTTGTGTTACCCATTGCTCAGCGTTGTGAACCGGAATAATAATGCTTAACAATTTTCGGTTTGCTTCCATTGTAATGCCCTCACACTATTTTTCTCTGCTCTTAAATTCTACAATGCCCTCTTTCATTAAACGGCACGCTTTACTAAACGGCATATACTCCCGATACAATGCGCGGCGACGCACCGCAAATTGTAAGCACCACAAGTAGGGAATACACTTGGAAAAGCAAGCGTAAAAGGCGCCTTTATCTCGAAAATACTTGTCCGTGTAGCCCTTAAACCAGGTGGATTCCTCGTGCGAAACACTGCCGATGACGGTGTCGGATTCATAAACTTTCAATTTTTTTCGAATGCAGTCCGCAATAAACAAACTATCCTCACCCGCAGAATACTTGGCACCGCCGCCAAACAACAAGGTAAAAAATATGTTCTTTTTCAGCACGGCTTCGCGCCGCACGGCAATGCGGAACGTACCGTGCCGAAAACAATTCAGCAAATTCAACTTTCTCCATCGCGGCGCAACGTAGTCCCTTTGTTTGGTGTCTTGACACGTGCTGGGAATGTTAAAAGCAATAACGTCGGCTTCCGGGTGTTTTATAAACTCCTCAACAATCAAATCCTCATACGCATCCACGTAAGTGACGTCATCATCCGCGAACAAAACGATATCCGCCGTCGCCCGCATTAAAAGATTATTTCTGTTCAGCCCCACACCGCGCTCGTCCCAAGAATACCAACCAACCGTGTGCCCGTTGTAGCCAATCTGCTCTTTTTCAAATCTGCTACATTGGTTGCCAACCAGCACGTCGGATTGGATATTCATTTTTTCGAGTAAGGCGTGATTCCCTTTTTCTTGGTTCATGGTAACAACCAACACTTGCAACGACAGTTCGCTCATTTTTATCCCCTCGAACGTTTTATTTTACCATCAGTCCGTCAACAATTTCAGCAGTATTTCACGCTGTTTTATCACACTGTAATCGGATTGCTCAATACACTCGTTCATTTGTGATTTGTTCAGAGCCGTGTTTTTTAACTGTTCCACGGCAGTAACCCAACTTTCAACACCGTCATTTATCGGCAAAAACATTACCGTGCCGGAAACGTCCAGTTCTCTGCTTAATTGGTCCGAGCACAAGCACGGTACACCGCAGCATTGCGCCTCCAAAGCCGCTATGCCAAACCCTTCAAACAAAGACGGAAACAAAAAAACGTCAAACGCCGAATAATACTCTTCGGTATTGGTGCGTGTGCCTGCGAAGATAACGTGTTCTTGCAACCCAAGGGCATTGACGGTTTCTTCCAGTTGGGTTTTAAGCACCCCGTCCCCTACTAACAAAAGTTTGGCATCCAGCCCTTTGCTTTTTACCCCTTGCAGAACGTCTATCATAAAACGATTATTCTTTTCAACACCCAATCGCCCCACGCTACCAAGCAAAAGTTCGTTCGCCGCAACACCGTGCTGCGCTCGAATTTTTTCTCTTGCCGCCGCCGCGTAGGAAAACCGTTTGGTATCAATGGCATTCGGCACTACTGCTATTGGTGAAGCGCCAATCGTTTCATCATACAACCACGCGGCGGCTTCCTTACTGCACGCCAACCGCAACGTTGCCGCTTTGTTACAAAATTTGCTGTTAACCGCATGTAACGTTTTACGGACAAACCCCTTTACAGTGGAGTTTGCGTGAGCGTGGACAATAATTTTCTTTACCCCCGCTTGCTTTGCCAACGTAACCGGAAGTATGTTCGCCGCCGTGAGCATATTCACATACACGCAATCGTACGCCTTGGCCGCCATTGCCCGCTTTACACAGTTTCGGTAACCCAACGGGTTCTTCTTTAAGTGAGGTGCAAAAATAATCGTGTACCCGCAACAGCGGATTTCTTCTTCGTACGCCAGTTCGGGTTCGTATGTCACAAAATCAATGTGGACGTTTTTGCTCACGGCCTCATTACAAAACGTATTGACAATGTAACTTTCAATTCCTCCGGGATAACTGGACATACCGAACATAAGAATATTTACCATATTACCCTCTTTGCTTCAAAAGCTTTACCATATTTATGGGGCTAACTGTAAATCCCTTTACCGCCTCGGCAAACATCTTGCCCGCTTTCCTTTGTTTTAGATAAACAAACGCCAACACGGTATGATGCCGCATGCGAACGTAACGAACGTCTGCCGGAGATAATGCCGTAAAATACTGTTTTTTGAACTCAAACAATGCGTTTTCCCCCGCAATTTTCCCGTCGCCGTTGGAAACGCTATCCGACAAATGGACATAGGCCTTGACGTCGCATCGGTGCAGATACGAAAATTTGCCTTTTGCCTCAATGGCTTTTAACATCAGATAATATTCGTCACCGACATCGATTTCCGTAAATCCACCAATATTTCGCAAATACTCGGCTTTGTACATCATCGTATCGGTGCCGGTCAAGTGATATTTTAGGTGGTAACGCAACAAATCCTCCGTTGCCATAGAGGTAATATACCCTCTCCGTCTCGCACTGTTAAACGAGCCGTCCTCATTGTACAATACCAAATCCGTCAGCGAAAAGTCACTGTCGTCTGCCACCATCACTCCCAATTGTTCGGTGATTTTATCGGGTAAATACTCATCATCGTCATCCAAAAAGGTAATATACTCACCCGATGCCGCAAAAATACCGGTATTTCTGGTTTTGGCAGGGCCGCAGTTTTGGTCGTTTTTTATATAAGTTACGCCCTCAAAGGAATGAACAATATTCTGGACGGTACGGTTCCACTCATCGTCGGCGTTGTCGTCCACAACGATGATTTCTATATCGGGGTGCGTTTGGTTTTTCACCGACGCGATAGCCCGCCGCAAAGGTTCGCCGCGCCGGTATGTCGCAATAATTACGCTAACCTTCATTTCGTCACCGTCTCTTTTTCTTTTTCTTCTTTGTTGGCCAGTTCGCCCGTGCCGCCTTCCACCACGCCCTCGTGTTTGAGCACCGATAAAACCGTCCCAAAAAGCACACGACAATCAAAAGCAAACGCCGCAAAGCCGCCTGCGGTGAGAATCCTTGCATATTCGCCGTCCAGCCCTGCTTTAACAGAAATAGCCAGCTCATCCCGCCCGTTAATCTGTGCCCAACCGGTAATTCCGGGAGTTACGTCGTTCGCCCCGTGCTTTGCCCGCTCGAAATACAAATCCTCTTGGTTATATAGTGCGGGACGAGGCCCGATTAAACTCATTTGCCCCAAAAACACATTAAAAATTTGCGGCAATTCGTCCAAAGACGTCTTGCGAAGTATCTTTCCCACTCGAGTTATGTACTGTTCGGGATTTTGGAGCAAGTGAGTTGGCATATCTTTTGGTGTAGTGGTTTTCATAGACCGGTATTTTAGGATGTAAAAATATTGAATTTCTCCGTTTTTATTTTTGGCAATTCGTTTTTGTTTGAAAAATACCGGTCCGGCGTCGTCCAGTTTAATGGCAACAGCCAAAAAGACCCAAATGGGAATCAGTACAACTATCCCCAGGGTAGAGAGAAAAATATCGAATGCCCGTTTTACAAATCCCTTATAAAACATATTCGCTCCTTACATTTTCACTCAATCGTTTGCAGCCCTGCTGCAATGGTTCGCTTGGGTATGATGTTAATTGAGATGCTACTGCCTTTGCCAATAACGAACTGAAAATCCGCCGTGGCGCGCGCTAAATCGAGTGCGCTTTCCGGCGTTCGTTCCTTAAAATAATTATATTTATACAGATAATATCGTACCACTTTATGATTTTTTTGTCAACGGCAAATAATAGTAACGGTAATTTTTGAAAAAATTCGTCTAAAATGCCCATACCCTATGCGCTGATTCAAAAAACACAAAAGGCAATCGAAAATCGATTGCCTTTTGTGTTACTGTTACCAAGTGCGCAACGGACCGAATCATTCACTTTGCTTTACATTCTGTTTGCCGCTTAAAACTTCAGCAATTCCAAAACCTGTTCTTTGGGTTGATAACCCACGGCGGTATTCACGAGTTTGCCGTCTTTTACTACCGCCAACATCGGGATACTGGTTACCTGAAACGCCGCAGCCAATTCGGGCTCCTCATCTACGTTCACCTTGCACACGGCAACGTCCGTACATTCCTCGGCGATTTCCGACACAATCGGGGCAATCATCCGGCAGGGGCCGCACCAGGTTGCCCAAAAATCAATCAGCACCGGTTGGGTGGATTGCAAAACCACACTTTCAAAGTTGTCTTTGGTCAAAGTAATCTCCGCCATAGTTTCCCTCTCCTTTTACTTGGATTTATAGTAGAGCATACAGTGACAAAACCCTTCAAAATTCGGGTCTTTCACCTGCTCGCGAAATTGTTTGCACATACACTTGGTGTCCTCGTTTTGCTCACGCAGGCAAGGGCAGTAACCGCCGGTACGTTTCAGCCCCTCTTTCACGATTTTTACAATCTCCTCATCGGGATTCAACGTAATTTTCATAAGCCCTATCCCCCTTTGCTGTTGTAACCATTGGATACGCTTTTATTTTATTGTATCATTCCAATACCACCCTTGTCAATCACGCTCGGTTGACTTGAAACAGCACTACTGATGCCAAGAGCAAGCGCCCCGTTTTTGTATTGTACAACCTCTTGCCTTTTACGACAAGGTGTGCTATAATTAGGTGGCTTGTGCAATAGGGATAATACCTTGTTGCACCATAGAAAGGGGATTGTTTATGTCAACCGTTCAAGTTTTAGTTGCAGCAATGCACCAAACCGACTACTCTCTCCCCGCCAAGATGAATTTGCAGTCCGATGCCATTATCGGCAACCAGTGCGACCGCAATTCCGTTGAGCAAACGGAATACAACGGTCATTGCATAACGTATTTGAATTTTAACGAGCGCGGCGTTGGTTTGAATCGCAACAACGCATTGATGCGTGCTACCGGCGACATTTGTTTGTTTGCAGATGACGACATGCGCTACTGCGACGGTTACGCGGAACAAGTAGCAACTGTGTTTGAGAAACATCCCGAAGCGGATGTCGTTGTCTTTAATTTGATTGAGGCCGTTCCCACACGGTATATTATTCCCAAATTCAGTCGTGTAACCTATTTGAATTTTTTGCGGTACGGCACGGCGCGTATGGCTTTTCGCACTGCCTCCGTTAAGCGTTGCGGTATTTACTTTAATCAATGTTTCGGCGGCGGTACGGAACATTGCCACGGTGAGGATAATCTGTTTCTTGCCTCCTGCCTGAAGAATGGGTTAAAGGTTTACGCCGCTCCCGTGTTTATTGCGGAACTGACAGAAGAGCGCCCCTCCAGTTGGAACGCCGGCTACGACACAAAGTATTTGCGCGACCAAGGGGCACTGTACCGTGCTATGAGCCGTCGGTGGTGGAAACTGCTTTGTTTGCAGGATGCGTTACGCCACGCCAAGCGGTATCAATTATCCCCCTTTAGCGCATATCGCGTTATGACACAACAAGCGTAAGCATCCACCCTCATTATAACAAGAAGGAGAGAGAGCGTTGATATATGCCATTTTAATCGCCGTGGTTTACATCAGCAAACTGGTGTATGACCGTATCCCCTCTTTAACGGCACGTATGCGCAAATTGCTATTCGTCGGCACCTCTTTCACTTCTTTATTTGTGGTATGCGCTTTGCGCGGCGTCACTGTCGGCACCGATATGGTCAGTTATATGGGGAAGTTTGTCCTGTTACAAGACTACTCATTTGCCGATATTTTTTCCGGTTTCTACAGCGAACGGATAGAATTCGGCTTTGCCCTGCTTAACAAACTGTTGGGGTTAGTGTTTACAAATCCTCACATTATTATTGTTGTCAGCGCCCTCCTATTTTGCGTGGGGGCTGCCGTATTCGTTTATCGGTATACTGACGATACGTTAACAGCCGTTATTTTGCTAATTTGTTGCGGTATGTATCTCTACGCTTTTAACATCATTCGGCAAATGATTGCCTGCGCTTTGCTGATGAACGCCTGGGGATTACTCACCCAAAAACGGTACGGTTGGAGTGTTGCTCTGTTCGTTATTAGTATGACGTTCCACATAACGTCTTTTGTGTTTGTAATTGTGTATTTGTTTTACTTTTTGAAAAACAACAAAACAGCCGTCACCATCACTTTGGCGGTGGGCAGTTTATTAGCCATTAATTATCGAAGAATTATTGGTTTTGCCTCACTGTTTACCGATTCGTTTAGTTATCTGGATAACTCCAAAAAACGAATTACGCCCGGCGGCATTTGGGCGGTATGGGCAATTGAAATCGCGCTCATTCTGGTGTTTTTAGCTTACTATTATCTTTCGGAAAAGCCGGTAGGGCAACGCCTGCTCAAGCGGTTGCCTTGTCCCATCGGTTATGTGGACAGCACGGAATCGTTATGTATTCCCGTGTTTTCCGCGTTGTATATTATTTTTGCTGTTATGGGCTCCTCGTTTAACTATATGGACCGGTTTGGTGTGTACTTTCTCCCGTTCTGTATCCCCTTGTTTATCAACTTCGGTAATCGTTTGCGGCAACAATCGCACGGCCTTGCGCGCTTCTATTTGGTGGGATTGCACACGTGCTTTGTCGCGTATTTCCTATTATTTGCTTCCAACTTGGAACACTATCGGTACATCTCCATGTTCTTTTAACACCAATCCCTTAACAAACACAACAAAAGGATGTTTTGATTTTATGCACAAACTATCTGTGATTATGAGCACCTATAAAGAGCCGGTGGAGCGTGTCAAACTGTCGGTAGATTCCATTTTGTGCCAGACGTTTACCGACTTTGAATTTATTATTGTTATGGACGACCCTACGAACACGGACATTGAACAACTGCTAAATGACTATGCACGCGCCGACTCACGCATTGTCCTGTTAAAAAACGAGAAAAATTTAGGATTGGTTGCTTCTCTCAACCGAATGTTACCCGTAGCCACCGGCGAATACGTTGCGCGTATGGATGCTGACGATATTGCCGCACCGCATCGCTTTGAAAAGGAATTGGCGTATCTGCAAGCCAATCAACTGGATATTGTCGGTTGTCTCATCCACCGAATGGACGATGCCGGTAACCCCCTTTCGTTGGATACTCGTCATTATAACGTGGAGACCGTTATGCACTCTCTGATGATTGCGGACTGCATTCCGCACTCTACGTGGTTGCTCAAACGCGAAGTGTACACGGCACTGAACGGCTATCGCGCTATGGAACGTTGCGAGGATTATGATTTTTTACTGCGCGCTCTTAAAAAGGGGTTCCGCATTGGCCTGTGCGATGAGCATTTGATGACCTGTCGCATCGGTGCGGCGGGCATCTCGCAGTCCGGGTTGTTGGAGCAACGACTCGCCTCTAAATATTTAACCCGCCATTTTCATCGTATTGAGACGATTGACATGGAAGAAATCCGCAACAAGGTTTACGGCAAATTGACCGATACCAAACGTAACAACTATCGCAAAGCCGATGCGTTATTTAGAAAATCGCTCGCTTGCCGTAAAACACAACCGCTGAAACTGATTGGTTTGCTTATCGCATCGTTGCTGGTTTCCCCCTATCAGTGGACGCGCTTGATGGATACCGCCAAACTGCATTGTATCCGAAAAAAGTATCACTAAAGTAGGTGTGCGTATGATACCCAAAAAAATTCACTATTGCTGGTTTGGCGGTAACCCATTGCCGGAACTGGCGCAAAAATGCATTGCCAGTTGGAAAAAATATTGTCCGGATTATGAGATTATTGAATGGAACGAATCCAACTTTGACCTGAACTGTTGCGACTACGTGCGCGAAGCATACGAGGCCAAAAAATGGGCGTTTGTTTCCGACGTGGCGCGTTTGTACGCGCTGGTACACCAAGGCGGCATTTATATGGACACCGACGTGGAAGTGCTGAAACCGCTGGACGACATTTTGCAGTACGAAGCCGTTTCCGGTTTTGAGGGGTACGATCGTATCCCCACCGGGTTAATGGCCGCCGAAGCGGGGCAACCGTTGTTTGTGGAATTGTTACACGACTACGACGGCGACCATTTTGTAAAGCCCGACGGTAGTTACGACACCACCACCAACGTAACGCGCATTACCAACACCTGCTTGAAATACGGCTTGGTGCTGAACAACACGTTGCAAACCGTGGGCGGGTTCACCCTGTTCCCCAAAGATTATTTTTGCCCCAAGGATTGCACCACCCGTGTGTTGACCCTTACGGAAAACTCCTACACCATTCATCATTTTGACGGTTCGTGGCAAACACCGGAACAGCAATGGTTTGCGGATACTCGCCAAAAACTCAGCCGCGTGTTGCCGTTTAAGCTCAGCAGTTACACTGCGAAAATAATCAGCATTTTGAAATTCCGCGGTGTACGCGGCGTGTGGCGCGACGCACGCAAGAAGTTCAAATAACCGCCAACCGGAAAGGATGTATCAACGTATGCAATCTTTGGTCTCTATTGTAATGCCCACGTATAACTGCGGTTCGCTCATTGCGGAATCCATTGAATCTGTTTTGGAACAAACGTATCCCCACTGGGAACTACTAATTGTGGACGACGCCTCCCGCGATAACACCGAGGAAGTGGTACAACCGTTTTTGGCCGACCCCCGCGTGCGCTATGAACGGTTGGAGAAAAACAGCGGCGCGGATGTCGCGCGTTCCCGCGCCATGGCACTTGCCACCGGTGACTACGTGGCTTTTTTGGACAGTGACGATTTGTGGCTCCCCGAAAAACTGGAGCAACATTTGGCGTTTATGCAAAATTTGAACGAGCAGGACACGCCTTGCTATTTTTCCTGCACCGCCTACACGCAAATGGACGATGACGGCAACAGTTTGCACCGCCAAGCCACGCCTCCAAAAAAAACCGGCTATTGGAAAATGCTGCGGCTGAGTTGCCCCATCGGCAACTCCACCGTGATGTACGACCGCCGGCACTACGGTGAGGGTTTGGCCGTGCCCCCCATTAAAAAACGGAACGACTTTGCCTTGTGGCTGTCTATGTTGCGCGGCGGGGAGATTTGCTACGGTATGACAGCTCCGTTGTCACGCTACCGTGTGCGCACCTCCTCTCTCTCTTCCAACAAACTTTCGCTGGTGAAATATCACTGGCAGTTGTACCGTAAAATTGAAAAATTACCGGCTGTTATTGCCGCGTTTTTTATACTGTGCTGGGCGTTTGTTAAGGGCACCGGCATTGGATTGAATCGCAAGAAGACCGACGATTGATGCCACCGCTTGGTAGAAAGGCGTTATTATGAGCGTTTTGTCGTTTGCAAAATCCACGGCCGTGTTATTTGTGCAAAAACTGTTGCCCGTTCACCGCGGGCGCGTATTATTTACGAGTTTTGACGGCCATTATTCCGATAATCCGAAATACATCTCCCAAGCACTCCACACGCTGAGCCCCGATACGGAGATTGTGTGGCTGGTAAAACAACCGTACCGTGCGTTGGTTCCCGCCTATGCCAAAACGGTAGATATTGATAACCGTTTGGCTTCGCTGTGGTATCGCGGTACCGCCCACGCGATTGTGGACAACGTATACGGTGATAAAAACGACCAGCGTACGAGTGACGGTCGCGGAGCCAAACTCAAGTTTTCGTTAAATCGGTGGCTAAAGAACAAACGTCGCCAACACGTATTCACCACGTGGCACGGCACGCCGCTTAAACGCATGGGGCGTGACCAGGTGGGGTGTGAGGTGCGGGACTTTTCCTGCCCGCGCACCACGATGTTGTTGGGCAACCGCTATACACTGGACATTATGCAGCGCCTAACCTTCGACAAAATTCAAATGGAGCTTATCGGCACACCCCGTAACGACGTATTGTTCGGCACACCCGAACAAGCGGAAACGCTAAAAGAGAAACTGGGGTTGCCGCAAAACAAAAAAATACTGTTATTTGCGCCCACGTTCCGCAGCGACGGCGACGGTATCGGCGATAAGAACATCCAGCGCAGCGGCCTATCGCAATTGGAGGCAATGGATTTTAACGCCTTGTTCCGCACGTTGTCGGAACGGTTTGGCGGCGACTGGGCGCTGGTTTGCCGCTTCCATTACCACGTGGAGCAACAAGTGAACTGGGAACAACTGCAACGGGACTACCCCGAACAAATCCTCAACGGCAACGCACACGATGATATGGCGGAATACTTAGCGTGTGCCGATGCGTTACTGACCGACGCCAGTTCGGCCATGTTTGATTTTGCGTTAACGGACAGGCCTTGCTTTTTATTTTTTCCGGATATGGCCTATTATGCCGAGCACGAGCGCGGGTTTTACACGCCCCCGGAGCAACTTCCCTTTCCTGCCGCAGTCACATTCCCCGAACTGCTGGATGGCATTGCATCCTTTGACGGCGATGCCTACACCGAGCAAGTGGCGACATTGCTGAACGATTACGGCTACGTGGACGACAAGGATTCTTCAGAAAGGATAGCGCGGTACGTCTTGGAAACGCTGTAATGCTATGAAAAAGATGATTCAAAAATGGAGCGCAATTCCCGATTCGGTGAAATCCTCCATTGCGTTTATTCTCTCGTCCTTTTTCCTTAAAGGTGTGAGTTTTATCACCACGCCGATTTTTACCCGCTTAATGGACACTACGCAGTACGGCATTATCGCCACCTACACCTCGTGGGTGTCTATTATTGACGTATTTGCCTTGTTGGGGCTTACCTCCGCAGGTGTGTTCAACGTGGGACTAAACGACTATAAGGATTCGCGCAACCAATACATCTCCTCCATACTTACGCTGTGCAATCTCACCACCTTCGCCGTGTTCGGCGTAATTGCGGTACTTAAAGTTGTTATTGGGGAATCTTTTTTACTTCCCACCAACCTTATTGTGCTAATGTTTTTGCACTTTTTGTTTAATCCGGCACACGTTTTTTGGATTACACGGCAAAAGTACGAATACAAATACAAACTGGCTTTTGTGATTACCATTGGCTCCACGCTGATTTCGCAAATTGTTTCCATTTTCGGCGTACTTAACACGGGTGACGGTACGGCGGCTTACGTTAAATTGTGGTGCACGGAGCTCGCCTCGTTTATTTTTGTTATCCCGCTGTATGTTTTGGCCTTTTGGCGAGGTCGCACCTTTATCAACCGCCCCATTTGGAAGCAAACCCTCCGGTTTGCGCTTCCGCTAATTCCGCACTATTTGGCACAACACGTTATGTCCGGTTCCAACCGCATTATGTTATCAAATATGGATTCGGAATCGGCCGCCGGTATTTATTCGGTGGTAGCCAATATTAGTATGATTGCCTCGCTCATTTGGAATGCCATCAATGCCTCGCTGGTAGCGTTCACGTTTGAAAACTTATCCCGCAAAGAATACAAGCGGATTAACAACACCGCGTGCATTTTAATGTTGGGGTTTGGTATTGCGTGTTTCGGTATTTGCCTGATTGCACCGGAAGTGCTAAAAATACTGGCCCCGCCGGAATATTACCAAGGCGTTTACGCGATTCCCGCCATTGCGGGCGTGGCGTTCCTTTCGGCGTTGTATAACCTGTTTGCGAATATTGAGTTCTTTAATAAAAAATCCAAATACATTACCACTGCAACGATTGCTGCTATGGTTATTAACGTAGTGCTCAACTGGATAATCATTCCCAAATACAGTTTCATCGGTGTGGCATACGCCTCGCTGATTGCGTATGCGGTGTTGGTGCTGATGCACTACATCGGCTACCGCAAAAGCAGTCCGGACAAGGTGTACAACAGTAAATTATTGTTACTCATCACCGTGGTGTGTATCGGTGCTTGCATACTGTGCAACCTGTTATACGCGAGCAACACCCTGCGGTATTGGATTGCCGCCGTAATCGCCATTTTGGCAATCAGCAACCGTGGTTTTATTGTCCGCAAAATCAAGGAAATGCACGAATAATTTAGGAGATGCTTTTATGAAAACCGTCATGCTTGTTTTCGGCACACGGCCGGAAGCCATTAAAATGTGTCCGTTGGTGAACGAACTGAAAAGCCGCAAAGGGTGCCGCACCATTGTGTGCGTTACCGGTCAGCACCGTCAAATGCTGGACCAAGTGCTGGAAGCGTTTGACGTGGTACCGGACTACGATTTATCCATTATGAAAGACCGCCAAACGTTGTTTGACGTAACCACCAACATTTTGGAACGCATTAAAGGTGTACTGGAAGCGGAACATCCCGACGTTGTGTTGGTACACGGCGATACCTCCACCACGTTTGTTACGGCGCTGGCATGTTTTTACCTGCAAATTCCGGTTGGCCACGTGGAGGCCGGACTGCGCACTTACAACATCTATTCCCCCTACCCGGAGGAATTTAACCGTCAAGCAGTGGGCATTATCAGCCAATACAATTTTGCCCCCACCGAACTGTCCAAGCAAAATTTGCTGCGCGAGGGCAAAGTGGAATCCAGCGTGTACATTACCGGCAACACCGCGATTGATGCGCTGCAAACCACCGTGCGTGATGATTATACCCACCCCGAATTGGCGTGGGCGGCGGATAGCCGTTTAATTATGATTACCGCGCATCGCCGCGAAAATCTGGGTGAACCGATGAAGCATATGTTCCGTGCTATTCGCCGCGTGCTGGATGAACACCCCGACGTGAAGGCGATTTATCCCATTCATATGAACCCCGTTGTGCGCGAAACAGCGGATTCTGTTTTGGGCAATAACGACCGTATTCACATTATTGAGCCGCTGGAAGTGCTGGATTTCCACAACTTCTTGGCACGCAGTTATTTGATTTTGACCGACTCCGGCGGTATTCAGGAAGAAGCCCCTTCGCTGGGAAAACCGGTACTGGTTATGCGCGATACCACCGAACGCCCCGAAGGCATTGCCGCCGGTACGCTCAAGTTGGTAGGGACCGATGAGGAGGTTATTTACCGCAACTTCAAACAGTTGTTGGAAGACCCTGCGGAATACTCAAAAATGAGCAACGCCAGCAACCCTTACGGCGACGGACTTGCCTCCAAACGTATTGCCGATATCTTGGAATTCGGCACAACTACACGATGATGAAAAACGCCCGACGGAATTCCGTCGGGCGTTTGGTTTCGTGGCCAAGCCGCCCTGCATACACTGAAAGTATCACGGGTAGGGAGGACACGGTATGGCAACCAAAATTTACATTGACCAAGGGCATAATCCACAAAACCCCAACGCCGGTGCCGAAGGGAACGGTTACCGCGAACAGGATTTGGTGTTTACCATCGGTTTGGAACTGGCCGACATTCTCCGTGCGCAAGGATACGAGGTTCGCCTATCCCGCCCCACGGCAGAAACTCAGCTCGGCACTTCCAACGCCTCGGCGTTGGCGGCACGCGTGAACGATGCCAACACCTGGGGCGCGGATTACTTTATCAGTTTACACGCCAACGCCTCGGACATTACCTCGGCTTCCGGCTCGGAAGCGTTGGTATATCGCCTTAACTCCACCGCCGCGGCACTGGGCGAATCCATTGTGGAACAACTGTCCGCCGTTACAGGGTTGCCCAATCGCGGCGTGACCGCACGCACGAATCTGTATGTGCTGCGGCGCACGCGGATGCCGGCGGTGCTGGTGGAACTGGGATTCATCACCAATCCCGGTGACGCGGCATTGATGGCAAACTCGCCGCAACTGTTCGCACTGGGCGTGGCCAACGGCATTACTTCCTTTGTAAACAGCACGGCCGTCGGTTGACCGATACGGCAAAATGTGATACACTAAGTTGGTAATAAAACGCTCATAAACGGAGAAGCAGTATGTACATTGGGAATGTGAAAATTGAAGGAAAAGCCGCTTTGGCGCCTATGGCCGGCGTAGCGGATGCCGCTTTTCGTCGCATTTGTCGCGACTACGGTGCGGCGTTTACCGTTACGGAAATGGTAAGTGCCAAGGCACTCACCTACGGTGATGCCAAAAGCCGCGAATTGGCACATTTGTGCGAGCGCGAGCGTCCGGCGGCGATTCAGTTGTTTGGAGACGACCCCGAAACGATGGCACGTGCCGCGCGGCTGGTTATGGCGGAACAGCCGGATTGGTTAGATATCAATATGGGGTGCCCCGCCCCCAAAATTGCCGGCAATCACTGCGGCAGTGCGTTAATGCGCCACCCCGACCTGTGCTACCGCTTGGTTAAAGCCGTTTGCGAGGCGGTGGACATACCCGTTACCGTAAAAATTCGAAAAGGATATGCCAAAAACGAAGTGAACGCCGTAGAGGTGGCTGGGGCGTGTGAACGCGGCGGCGCCGCCGCCATTACGGTACACGGGCGCACGCGTGACCAAATGTATGCCCCGCCGGTGGATTGGGATTGTATCCGCGCCGTGAAGGATGCCGTTTCGATACCGGTAATTGGTAACGGCGACGTAACTTCGGCACACAGTGCCGCCGCACTGTACGAAACTACGGGATGCGATTTGGTGATGATTGGGCGCGGCGCGCTGGGGGCGCCGTGGGTGTTCTCACAGGTGGAAGCGTATTTGAATCACGGCACTCTGCTCCCCACACCACCACTGGCTAAACGGTTGGATATTTTGTGCCAGCAAGTACAGTTGGCAGCCACCCTGAAAGGGGAACGATGTGCCTTGTTGCAGGCGCGCAAGCACGCATCGTGGTATCTGCGCGAAGTGCGCGGCGCCGCCATCTTTCGCGGTGAGGCAGGCACCATTTGCACAATGGACGATTTGCGTAGGTTGTGTTACCGCGTTTTGCGCGAAAATGAAGATACTTAACTTTCATAAAAAAATTGCTGTGCGCAAAACGCACAGCAATTTTTCTTATTCCTCTTTGGGTGCGGGCGGCTCATCGTCCTCCGCTGTTGGTTCAACCACAGGGGGTGTTGTGTTGTCGCTCGGTGTCTCTGCCGTCAATTCCTCAAACGTGGCGGGGAGCGGCCGCTCCTCCGTTAACACCAACGGGGAGGCCACAAACCCCTCTTGTATCGGCAGTGCCGTGTCGTAATCCAAATACTCGGTTGGTTTGGCAGATTTCTTGCGGCGGGGACGGCACACCAACATCAACAGTAACACCAGTAACGCCACACTGCTGATACCTAAACCAACCCACAAGCCGCGCGGGTAATACACCAGTTCTACCGTGTGTTTCCCCGCCGCTACGTCAAAGCCCAAAAGGCCCTCACCAATGGCAAACGTTTCCACCACCGTGCCGTCCACGCGAACGGTCCAACCGGCATCGTACGGAATGCTCGTCATCATGGTACCGTCCAGCGATGAAGTGACTGTACCGGTCACGCGATTTCCTTCCAACGCAGTCACCGTAAGCGGGTTGGCGGAGATAACGTCCATTCCTTGGCGGTACGCCTCCTCGTTTAACGTGGCGACGTAAAAGTTACCGGTGCAAGATTGTTCGGCACTTACCAATAACGTGATTTCGGTTCCCGCCTGCTGCACGCCGACGTCCAAAATATAGGGTTCGTTCGGAGATGCCTGCCAACTGTTTTCGCCGCAAGATACCGTCATTGACTCTGCCGCCATACAATCGGCAAATACAAACACCTGACCCGCCTTTTCTACGGTAGCAGTAAAGTACGCGCCCGCGCCTTCACCCTGCGGGTCTACCCGAAAACCGGGGAAAGGATAGGTAACGGATGCCCCCGTCCCCTCTTCTGCCGTAAACCCGTTCAATTCGTATAAGGGCAAGTAGGTGTCGGTCAGCATACCGTACAAATCTTCCTGCGAGCCCAAGGGGTTGTATTTGCTGTAATAATACTCTTTCACGGCGGAATCCACAACGCACCCCAGCCCCAGCGCATCTTGATTTTCGTAAACATACAGGGTGGTCTCCGCTGCTGTTACCGTGGCGCGCTGTTGCAGTTGCGGGTGGTTCGCAATGTTGGAATGCGTAATAAAATACCGCACGCCAAACAACGAATCCGTAAACGGCACGAATGAATGATACAAGTGACTGTTTACACCGTTAATGGCATAGCCCAGTCCCCCCATCAATTTGGTGGTGGTATAGTAATTGCTGGAAGCAAAATTGGTAATGCCGCGATAATGGAATAACGCGGTATCCACACATGTACGGCGCGGCACAAATTCCAAACGGTAAAAATCCTCGCCCAGTTTTTCATCTCCCAATGCCTGTGCCTTTTCCACCGCCGCGTGCAACGCCGTGGTAAGTTCGTTATCCACGTAATCGTCGTGTCGCGTAAAATATTCGTTGCGATTCACTTCCAAAATGGCGTTGCCGCCGGCAAACATCATTTCCGCCGTTACCGCAAGCAGCAACATTGCATACGCCAACCGCCGCCGCAAACGCCTATGTGCTGCGAGCGCCAGTATGCCCGTGTATATGGCGATAAGTGCTAAGTTCACGTACACCACTTGGAAATTGTATTCCTCCGCGCCAAAACGTTCTTCTATCACCAAATAAGCCACCAAACCGGCGCACACGGCAAACACCTGCTTTACGGTAATTTCCTTTACGTGCAGCAGTGTTTCGTACAACATCAGTAACAACACAAAACTGTACAAGAACGAATAGCGGTACGGCAAGTCATTGGGAGAATGCAGCCCGTGCCACAACAAATCGCTCCAGTTCACCAAAAAACTAAACGCCAACGCCAACCACAAGCCCACAAAGGCCACCCGCCGGCGCAGAGGAATGCCGCGATTAAGCGCAAACAACGGCACACCGATGGCCGCCAATACGCCGCAATACAAATTGGGCAGATTACCGGAACGAATAGTAGGTGACGTGCCTGCCAAATGTCGGCCAAGCAATTCAAACATATCGCGCGTACTGTTAATAGCAGGCAACCCATCCCCCGCAGCCGAAGTTAACTTTAACGCAAAATAGACCGGTACCAGCAAAACCGCCACCAGCCCCGCCGCCAGCACGGAATAGCCGGCAAAACGCGCGAAACTCACGCCGATTTGGTTGCCGGTGCGTTGCGCACACACGCAATAGGTTACATAATACAGTACCAAAAACACGCACAACATAAATGCCAAATAGTAGTTGGCGTACAACGCATACGCCAGCGATAACACATACGTGAGGTACTTGCCCGTGTGCATTAGGCGCTCAAACCCGTAAACCACCAGCGGCAACACCATAACCACGTCCAGCCACATCACGTTCCACGAATACGCCAGCAGATACATCATTAAAGAGTACATTACCGAGACGGCGGGGATTACCAACGTCTGCTTGCGAAACACCTGCTGCACACAAAACGCGAACAACGCACCGGTTATCGCGTTTTTGAGCAATGTAATCAGCAAAATGCCCTCCGCCAATAAGTTTTCCGGAAACAGCGTGAGCAACAAATTAAACGGACTCGCCAAGTAATACGCAAACAACGACATATAGTTCGCGCCCAGCCCCACTTCAAAACTATAAAGCGGGCTGCCGCCGTTAAGAATCGCATCACGCAGGCCGGATAACAATGGTGCGTATTGATGGTGCATATCCACGGCCATTCCCGTTTTTTCGCCAAACGGCCACATACCCACAAAAGAATACGCCACGCACATAGCCGCCAGCGACAACAAACCGGAAAGCAACGGATAATACCACGCCGCGTGTTGCACCTTTTCACGGTGAACGCACAACGCCTCACGCGATAACACGAAAATAAGCGCGCCGAGCAACACCGCCACACCAACGCAACAAAGTGCTTTGTGCGCCACACCGTTAGCGGTGGCAGTATCAATCTCCAAAGGATTCCACCTGCCGAACCCCCACAGGCACGCAAACACCACCGCGGCAAATCCGCCGGAAACCATCAGCGGCATCCATAACCGATGAAACGCACCGCTCGGTTTGGTTGTACGCAACGTCATAACCATTCTCCTTTATAGAAAATCGAATGAAAGTTCACACTGTTTGCATTATACCATATCCCCCAAAAAAGAGCAATGTATCTCTTTGAAAAAAGATATGCAAAAATCCTTGACAAACCACCCACAACAGAGTATAATAACCTATGCTTTTGGCTATAGCGAGATGTGGCTCAGTTTGGTAGAGCGCTGCGTTCGGGACGCAGAGGCCGCAGGTTCAAATCCTGTCATCTCGACCAAACACGAATAATCCGAACCTCCGTCTAATAGGCGGCGGGTTCGGATTTTCTCTTTCAATAGACTATCCAAATTTTAACTCAAAGAAA
>JAZRRV010000047.1:0-5227 GCA_045651085.1 Acutalibacteraceae bacterium | reverse complement strand
TTTAGTATGACTTGTATAACAAATTATACCACGGAGCAGTCCCGCTGTCAAGGAACAAGTCGCATTTATATAAAAACCCTCGATAAGGTTGCTATATACCTTATCGAGGGTTCTTTGTTGGAAATCTATGTGCTATCTTTGTTTTGGCTGTTGCAAACTATTTAGATGCCAACTAATCCTCATCAATGTTCTCTCTAATGGCAGCAAGTTTGCTTTTAACTTCTGTCATAAGCGGTTTAAATAAATGTTGATTGGAATCCAATCCAACCATTTGCCAAACACCTTCTTTTTTAGCTTGCGCTTCTATATGTTCACACTGGCAGCAATACCAATCAAAAACTTCTTTTGCTTTAAGGTTTGCTTCTTCCTTTGTCATCTAAACACCACCTTTATTAAATTATATCAAAAACTTAGGGCGAAATCAATTATTCATTATTCATCAGCGAAGCGGATTCATCATTCATTATTCATTACAAAAATCCGTTTTAATGAATGGTGAATATTGAATAATGAAAAATGAATAATACAAAACAAAAATCCGCTCTCTTACGAGAACGGATTTTTGTTTTGGTGGAGGAAGGTGGTATTTGTGCAGTGCGGCAGTTTGTTCTCGTCTGCGAGTTTCGGTACAGCCCGTCAGGGCGGTGGAATCCCACGGCCTAAAAACGCCGACACTGCGGCGTTTTCTTAACGGGCTTTTGAATCCACCTTCCCCGCTCAAAAAAATAAACAAGGCACCCTGTTGGGCGCCTTGTTTTTCTGGTGGGGGAAGGTGGATTCGAACCACCGAAGTCAGAGACAACAGATTTACAGTCTGCCCCCTTTGGCCACTCGGGAATTCCCCCGCGTCAAACGCAAGAACAACTATATCACGACAAAATCAGAATGTCAAGGGCTACTACTCAAAAATTTCAAAAAAGTACAAACTTTTTTTAGGTTCCCCCTTTCAATCTCCCAGGTTATTTGGTATACTATTCATCAGAAGTGCGTCCCGGCGGACGGAGAGGATGTGAATACCATGTGCGGCTTTTGCGGATTCACGGGCGAGGTGGTTGACCGCGACCGGATTTTGCACACAATGGCAGAGAAAATTACCCACCGCGGTCCCGACTCGGAGGGCGTATACACCGACGAAACGCTGGCAATGGCGTTTCGCCGCCTAAGCATTATCGACCTGGAAGGCGGCGACCAACCCATTGAAAACGAAGACGGCAGCAAAGTGCTGATGTTTAACGGTGAGATTTACAATTACCGTCACCTGCGCGAGCAATTACTCGCGGCCGGGCATCGGTTCACCACCGAATCGGACAGTGAGGTGCTATTACACGGGTTTGAGGAGTGGGACACCGGCCTGCTTGACCGCGTGCGCGGTATGTTCGCCTTTGCGATATGGGACAAGCCCACGCAATCGCTGTTCCTTGCGCGGGACTTTTTCGGCATTAAACCAATGCACTATTGCCTGCTTCCCGACGGGCGGCTGGTGTTCGGCTCGGAAATTAAGAGTTTGCTGGAGCACCCCGACGTTCCCCGCGTGTTTAACGAGACCGCACTGGATAACTATTTATCGTATCAATACTCCTTGCCGCGAGAGACCTTCTTTAAGGGAATTTACTGTCTCCAACCGGGGCATTATCTGCGGTACCAAAACGGCGAGGTGCAGGAAACTCGCTACTGGGAAGCCACGTTCACGCCGGACGAAACAATGACGCTGGACGACGCTGTGAATCAAATTGACGACGTGTTCACCAATTCGGTGGAGGCACACCGTATCAGCGACGTGGAAGTGGGCTGTTTCCTTTCCGGCGGTGTAGACTCTTGCTTTGTCGCCTCCTACTTTGGCGGGCAAAAGGCCTTTACCGTGGGATTTGACAACGGCGAGCACTACAACGAAACCTCGTTTGCTGCCGAGTTGGCAAAGGAAGTTGGCATTGAGCATCATCGTCATTTAATTACACCGGAGGAATATTGGGATTCTCTCCCCCGTGTACAATATATGCTCGACCAGCCGTTGGCTGACCCGGCGTGTGTGGCGTTGTATTTTGTCTCGAAATTGGCCTCGCAACACGTCAAAGTGGTGCTTTCCGGTGAGGGCGCGGACGAATTGTTCGGCGGCTATCGCATTTACCACGAACCCCTTTCGTTGGCAGGGTATCAGCGCTTGCCGCGCTGGTTGCGCCGCGCCTTGGCGGCACTGGCACAAGCCATTCCGCTGGATTTTAAGGGGAAATCCTTTTTGGTTCGCGGTTCTAAATCATTGGAAGAGCGGTTTATCGGGAACGCCTATATGTTTTCCAAAACCGAAAAGGAGCGGTTACTCAAAGCTGTTCCGGCAACCGACCCCGCCACGCATACCGCCCCGTGGTACGACCGTTGCCGTGGTTTGGACGACGTTACGCGGATGCAGTATTTGGACATCAACCGTTGGATGGTAGGCGATATTTTGCTGAAAGCCGACCGTATGAGTATGGCACATTCGCTGGAACTGCGTGTACCGTTTTTGGACAAGCGCGTGTTTGAGGTTGCGGCGCGCATCCCTGCGAAACATCGCATTGCCGGCGGTACCACCAAGTATGCGATGCGTTTGGCAGCACGCCGCCACATACCGGCAAAGGATACCGCGCGTCCCAAATTGGGCTTCCCGGTTCCCATTCGTATTTGGTTGCGGCAGGAACCGTATTATACTAAGATTAAAGAGGCCTTTCTCTCCCCCGCCGCCGAACGGTTATTTAACACAGATGTGCTGCTCTCCTTTTTGGACGAGCATTATGCCGGTCGTCGCGACAACAGCCGAAAAATCTGGACGGTGTATATGTTCCTGGTATGGTACGCTCAATACTTTTCCGCAGAGTAAGTGTCGCACCCCACGCCCGCCAAATGGCGGGCGTTTTAATTTTTATAATTATTCTTTCTTTTGTATGAATATTCTACAATTTTCGGCTTGTTTTTAGCCAAAAACCGTTCAGCACTCATTTTTTAAGCCGTTTTCCCACAACGAAAGTGGCATTTTCTGTGCCCTTGCACAAAGTTTTTGCGATTTTTCAGGTGGCAACGTTGAATAAATATTATATCCCTCAACGGCTTTTGGCGGTAAAAGACAACGTGTTTTGACAAAAATCGTTGTTGAAACCCACAAAACCAACCTAACAATTTTGTGTTTTTTGAAAAAAGTGACAAAGAATTGTACTTTTTTCTGCTATAATCTCGAAAATCATCCTTATGCATTTCAAAAATCACAACTTTTGTGCAATGTAACCAAAAAGCACTACTCCAAAGCGTTTGACAGCGTAGGTTTTGGCGAGTATAATCGACAGTGCTGTGCAAAACCAGCAAAATTTTAAGTTGGAGCTTTTCGGAAAGGGTTTGATTTTTGATGAAAAAGCTTAAGAACCTCGCTCCGCTTTGCGTTTCCGCCATTACCGATATTACTGATAAAGCAAAAACTTTGTTGCAGCGTCATCCGATGACCGCGACCTTATCCGGCATCGCATTGCTGTGCTTGGTTGTGGTGTTCTCGGCAACGGCTATGATGGTACCCGTCATTGTAGAAGACAACGGCACCACCCGTACGGTATTCACGCTGGCACGGACACCAAACGCCATTTTGGCAGGTGCCGGTATTCGTTTGGCAAGTGACGACGTCGTTACCGCTTCGCTTGACGGTCCCGAAAAACGCATTTGTATTGAACGCGCTTTTGATGTCAGTGTCACCGTAAATGATGGCGATGCCACCGTAGTACGTCTCACCGGCGGTACGGTAAACGACGCTTTGGAATTGGCGGGCATCTCTACCGATTTTATTACCGTCACCAACCTATCCGGTACCGATTTGGTGACTGACGGGCTGAACATTTGCGTGGAGGAACTGGAAACGACCGAGCGTGTGGAGACCGAGGAAATTCCGTTTGTCACTACCTACCGCTATACAGAGGATAAACCGGTAGGCAGCAAAGAAATTGTCCAAAAAGGCGTGGTAGGTAAAAAAACCTGCCGTTATACCGATTACCTGCACAACGGCGAGGTTATTCGCAGCGAATTGACCTCTGAAGAACTAACCAAGCAGCCGGTAAACGCCGTGGTGTTGGTGGGTCAAGGCGAACTTCCTGCTTTTGCCGCGAAATACCCGTTGGACGAAAACGGTATCCCCGTTAAATACAAACAAGTGATTGAGGGGAAGGCGTGTGCCTACACCGCCAAACCCGGTGCAGTTACTGCTACCGGCACCACGCCGCACATTGGTACCGTGGCGGTAAACCCCAAACTTATCCCCTACGGTTCTAAATTATTCATTGTTTCTAACAGTGGGTACGTTTACGGATACGCCACCGCAGAGGATACCGGCGGCGCGTTAATGAAAAACCAAATTGTTGCCGATTTGTATATGAACACGCGAGAGGATTGTTTTGCCTTTGGTCGGCGCACTGTAAAAGTATATATTTTGGAATAACCTTAAAACACAGACCCGCACCGAATGTTATTCGGCGCGGGTCTCTTTTTGCTTTTTGCAAAACAACTCGCGTAACCCCACCGCAATGAGCAGAATGCCGAACAAGCGGCGCAGCAAGTCGGTATCCATATTCGATGCCACCCACGCCGCACCGACAGAGGTTAATGCCCCGGCTGCAGAGCACCACCAAATTGCCGGCCACACGACGCGCTTTTGGCGAATGTGAGAAACCAACGCTGTCGGTGCACAACACAAAAAATACAATAAGTTTATGCCACCTGCCGTATACTGGTTCACCCCGGCAAATGCGGTTAAATACAAAATGAGCAAGGAGCCGCCGCCCACACCAAATCCGCTGAGAACCCCCGTGAGAAGACCCACGATAATACCGATAATGGCTTTCATAATAACAACACGGCTCGTATGCCACCATATAACAACAAGGCACCAAACAAGCGGCGCAACAGAGTTGCCGATGCCCTACGAAATAGCACGCCGGAGAGTAATCCACCTGCGGCGCCGCCCACCAAATACGGCCACACGCCGCTCCAATCCATTCCGCCGTTTAGCCAAAACACCACCAACGATACGGGGGACATTAAAAACACAATCGCCACCGAAGTAGCAAACGCTTGTTTTTGTTCCATCCCTGTCCAGCGGGTGAGCAGAGGAACTAAAAATAACCCACCGCCGGAACCGAACAACCCATTGGCGACACCCGCCAGCGCGCCCGTAATTAGATATTGTCGGCTGGTTTTCACGCCTTCACCCCATTTCTTCTTT